>NZ_JAFREK010000008.1:0-91713 GCF_017377535.1 Faecalibacterium sp. Marseille-Q4137 | reverse complement strand
GTGGGCTTATGCGGTATTAGCAGTCGTTTCCAACTGTTGTCCCCCTCTTTGAGGCAGGTTCCTCACGCGTTACTCACCCGTTCGCCACTCGATTGAGGAAGCAAGCTTCCTCTCTCTCGTTCGACTTGCATGTGTTAGGCGCGCCGCCAGCGTTCGTCCTGAGCCAGGATCAAACTCTTTATAAATGATATTTATCACTTAAAAAGTGTTAAATCTTCTTTCGCTCAGCACGCAATCGCTTGCGTCCTGTGTGAATTACTTTGTTTGGAATTGTTTAACGTGTTTTTCCAACACGAAAATAGGTTCCGTTACAAGTTTTTCGATATTGTTCAATTTTCAAGGTCCTGTGCGCCTCAGCCTTAGCGGCTGACGACTTGATTATTTTACCACAGAAGTGATTTTTTGTCAAGCTTTATTTTTGAGAAGCTTTTGAAGTTTTGCGAACTTGGAGCACTTTAAGTTTCTCGGTATCAGCCGGAACTTTTCAGCGTCTATTGGTTCTTTTCAAGGGCTTCCTGCCGAGCTTTCAGAAGTCATTCTTTTGTCTCAGCGCTTGGCGCTCAAGTATAATACCACACCCCGGTGCTCTTGTCAACACTTTCTGACATCTTTTTTCCAAATTCTTTGCGCAAGGCAAAAATCCCCCTGTTTTTCTCTTATTATAATAGCCGCCTTTTCTTGACAAGGCGGCGGGCAGAACGTATCATGGAGTCATCCCGTATCCTGTATGAGATAGCTATACTTTAATATAAAGGAGAAGCGCCATGTCCTGTGTTCCTGTCCGCGGCTGCCGTATCGGCGAAGGCCGCCCCAAAGTCATTCTGCCCATCGTAGAGCGCACCGAGGCTGCGATCCTGGAAAAGGCCGCTGTGTTTTCCACACTGTGCGCCGATTGTGTGGAATGGCGTGTCGATCTGTTTGAAGCAGCCGCTGACCCCGGGGCAGTGGTGCGCTGCCTGGCAAAGCTGCGGGTCCTCTTAAAGGAAAAGCTGCTGCTTGTGACCCTGCGCACAAAGGAAGAGGGCGGCAGCATACCGGTCAGCCATGAGGGATACCTCCGTTTTCTCCGCACCATTCTGGATACCGATTGCGCTGACCTCATTGATATTGAGTTCTTCACCGCAGGCACAGACCTTCCCGCACTGGTTCAGGACGCGCACACCGCCGGGGTCAAGGTCGTGTGCTCCAGCCACGACTTTCACAAGACCCCGCCCAAGGCCGAGATGGTCTCCCGGATGGTGGCCATGCAGCAGGCGGGGGCCGACCTGCCCAAGCTGGCCGTGATGCCCCAGAGCCGTGCCGATGTGCTGGAGCTGCTGGCCGCCACCGCCGAGATGACCGACCACCACCCCGAAACGCCCGTCATTACCATGAGCATGGGCCCACTGGGAGCCGTAAGCCGCCTTTGCGGCGAAGCTTTTGGCTCTGCCATGACCTTTGCCAATCCCGGCACGGCCAGCGCCCCCGGTCAGGTGGGGCTGGATGTGGTCAACGCTGTGCTGGACAGCCTGCGGCTCAGCTGATCTATCAATACACAGCGCCCCCGGAGAGCGATTTGCCTTCCGGGGGCGCTTTCTGTTTTATTCTGTTTCTATTTCCCGTGCGATCTTCTGAAAGCAGAAGTACGGGATCACGGTTCCGGCCACAAAGGAGGCGGGCCAGCCAAGCCAGACCACATCCAGATTCCGCATTCCCCATGCGCCCACAGCCACCACCGCAATTTTTGTAATGAGCTGCATCACGCCGCCCATCAGTGCCTGATTCGCCTTATCAACGCCCCGGAGCACCTGCTGATACACCTGCATCACACCGGCCAGGATCCCCGGCACCGCCGTGATCAGCAGAAACCGCTGCACCACAGTCAGGATCTCCGCAGACGGCTCCGCGAGGAACAGCCCTGCCATCTGGCGGCCGCAGAACAGCAGAAACACTCCCAGCACAGTGCTGACCACCAGAGACAGCTGCAGGGAGGCCCGTACCCCTTGCCGGATGCGCTGCGGCTTGCCGGCTCCGTGGTTCTGAGAGGCATAGACGCTGAGGGAGGAACCGATGGTCTCCACCGGCATCAGGGCCAGCGTTCCGATGCGGCTGGCGGCAGTGTAGGCCGCCATGGTGGCCTCGCCGAACAGATTGACAGCGCTCTGTGCCACCAGATTGCCCAGATTGTTGAAGGCAGACTGCACCGCAATGGGAATGGCCAGCACCGTGATCTGCCGCAGCAGCTTTCCATGGAGCCGGAGGTCCTGCCGCCGCATCCGCATCATGGGATATTTGCGGAACAGCAGCACCGCCGCCACCACCGCCGACAGGGCCTGCGCCAGTGCCGTGGCCCAGGCAGACCCGGCCACTCCCCAGCGGAACACAGCCACAAACAGCACGTCCAGGCCAATATTGCTCAGAACAGAGACGATCAGGCAGTACAGCGCTGTCTGGCTGTCCCCCAAGCCCCGGAATGCACTGGAAAACAAATAATACATCAAGGGGCAGATCATGGTGATGAAACTGATCTCCAGATAGGCAGTGGCTTCCTGCAGGGGGCCCTCCGGGGTCCCCATCCACCGCAGGATGGTACCGGAGAAGGTCAGGCCCATCACCATCATCCCTGCCGACAGGAACAGCCCCAGATACAGGCTGTTTACAAAAGCCCTCCGCATCAGCTCCTCGTTCTTCTGGCCAAAGTACCGGCTGATGATGATCCCCACGCCCACATTGATGCCGATCATCAGAGCTGCCAGCAGCAGGATCACCGGCATGGTGCTGCCCACCGCCGCAAGGGCGGTCTGCCCGAGATACCGCCCCACCACAATGCTGTCGGTAATGGAGTAAACCTGATTCAGCAGGTTGCCCATCAATGTAGGAAAGGTAAAGGCCCACAGCAGGGAGATCGGCTTTCCCTCTGTCATATCCAGATTTTTCTTCACGCACATCCTCCTTTGCATCAAAAAAGCTCCTTCAGAATGCCCGCAAGCACGCAACCCCGGTTTCAGGGGGGTCCCTGTTTGCAGCACTCCAAAGGAGCCTTTGTTGATTTGATTTTTCTGATACCAGTGTACCACAGCGGCGCTGATTTGTCCAGCGCTCCGGGGTCAGTGGACAGAGGTGCGGACGAGGGCGCGCTTGAGGCGGGCCTGGGCCAGCTCATATTCGCGCTCATCCAGGTCCTTCCGGGCCAGGATCTCTTCGGCGCGCTTCTTGGAGGCCTCGGCGCGGGCCTGGTCGATCTCCTCTGCCCACTCCCAGGTGGTAGCGACCAGATGGACATCCCCGTTCAGCACGGTGAGCATCCCGCCCATGCAGGCGGCGCGGCGGCGCTGGCCGTCCGCGTCCACGATATGGGCTTCGCCCATTCCCAGCGCGGTGCAGTAATCACCATGCTTTGCCAGAATGGCAAGGTCGCCGTCGATGGCACGGCAGACCACCCGTTCCGCCTGACCGTCAAAGGCACAGCCGTCCGGCGTGACCACCGTCAGATGAAAGGTCGTCATGGTTTACCCTTTCTTCGCCTTGGCGAACACATCGTCGATGGTGCCCGCGAACAGGAAGGCGCTCTCGGGCAGGTCATCGCACTCGCCGTTCAGGATCATCCTGAAGCCGCGCAGGGTCTCCTTCAGCGGCACATACTGACCGGGCATACCGGTGAACTGCTCCGCAACATGGAAGCTCTGGCTCAGGAAGCGCTGCACCTTGCGGGCGCGGCTGACGGTCAGCTTGTCCTCTTCGCTCAGTTCGTCCATGCCCATGATGGCAATGATATCCTGCAGCTCCTTGTAGCGCTGCAGCACCTTCTGAACATCGCGGGCGATCTCGTAGTGCTCCTGACCCACGACCTCGGGGCTGAGGATGCGGCTGGTGGAATCCAGCGGGTCCACAGCGGGGTAGATGCCCTGAGATGCAATGTCACGGCTCAGGACCGTGGTGGCATCCAGATGGGTGAAGGTGGTGGCAGGGGCCGGGTCGGTCAGGTCGTCGGCGGGAACGTAGACAGCCTGCACCGAGGTGATGGAACCCTTGCGGGTGGAGGTGATGCGCTCCTGCAGAGCGCCCATCTCAGTGGCCAGGGTGGGCTGGTAACCCACGGCAGAGGGCATACGGCCCAGCAGAGCCGAGACCTCAGAGCCTGCCTGCGTGAAACGGAAGATGTTGTCGATGAAGAGCAGCACGTCCTGATTCTTGACATCGCGGAAGTACTCCGCCATGGTCAGGCCGGACAGGGCCACGCGCATACGGGCTCCGGGAGGCTCGTTCATCTGGCCGTAGACCAGAGCGGTCTTGTTGATAACGCCGCTCTCGGTCATTTCACCGTACAGGTCGTTGCCCTCGCGGGTGCGCTCGCCAACGCCGGTGAACACCGAGTATCCGTTGTGCTCGGTGGCAATGTTATAGATCAGCTCCTGGATCAGGACGGTCTTGCCGACACCGGCACCGCCGAACAGACCGATCTTGCCGCCCTTTGCGTAGGGGCAGATCAGGTCAACGACCTTGATGCCGGTCTCCAGGATCTCTGTGGTGGACTGCTGCTCCTCATAGCTGGGGGCAGGGCGGTGGATGGGCCAGTAGGCCTCCGGGGTGGGGGCAGGCTTATTGTCCACCGGCTCACCCAGCAGGTTGAACACGCGGCCCAGGCACTGGTCACCCACAGGCACCCGGATGGACTCGCCGGTGTCCACGGCATCCGTGCCGCGCACCAGACCATCGGTGCTGCTCATGGCAATGCAGCGGGCCACATTGTCGCCGGTGAGCTGAGCGACCTCCACCACCAGCTTCTGGCCGTGGTTGTCGATCTCAATGGCGTTGAGCAGGTCCGGCAGCTCGCCATCCTTGAACTGGATGTCCAGCACCGGGCCGATGACCTGGATCACCTTGCCGATGTGTTTTTCGGACATAGGCTATTCTCCTTTTTTAGATTTCTGCGCCTGCCACGATCTCGGTGATCTCCTGCGTGATGGCAGCCTGACGGGCGCGGTTGTAATACAGATTCAGATGGTCGATCATTTCGCCCGCGTTCTTGGTGGCGGCATCCATGGCGGTGCGGCGGGCGGCCAGCTCACTGGCCACGCTCTCGCACACGGCACCATAAACGATACCGGCCACATACTCGGGGATGATGGCGCGGAACACTTCCTCGCTGCTGGGCTTGTACAGGATCTGACTGCGGCGGGCAGCGGCCTTCTGCTCCTCGGTGGGCTCAATGGTCAGGGGCAGCACCTCCATGGTGACAGCGGTCTGGGTCATCATCGAGTCGAACCGGGTGTAGCAGAGTTTCACTGCGTCGTAATCGCCCTTCAGGTAGCCCTCGGTGATCTTCCGGGAGAGGGCAAAGCACTCACCCACCGAGACATCCGCCGCCAGCAGCACCTCTTCGGTGAACAGGTCGGCCCCGTGGTGGGCAAAGTACTCCTGACTTCTTTTGCCAATGGGCAGCACCGTGACCGGGCCCTGCTGGACCTCCGCCTGCTTGAGCACGTTGGAGTTATATCCACCGGCCAGGCCGCGGTCGCCTGCAATGACGACCAGCAGGGTGCGTTTGATCTCTGCCCGGCGCAGGTAGGGGCTGCGGGCCCGGGGGTCTGCAGCCGCAATGCCGGTCAGCGTGTCGTGCAGCGTTTCAAAGTAGGGGCGGCTGTGTTCCACCCGCTCCTTGGCACGGCGCATTTTGGAGGAAGCCACCAGCTCCATGGCCTTGGTGATCTGCATGGTACTCTCTACGCTTTTGATGCGCAGCTTGATGTCCTTCATGGAACCTGCCATGCGTTACGCCTCCTTCCCTCAGTGCGCCTTGACGAAGCTCTCGGTGTAAGCGGACAGAACGCCCTTGAGTGCTTCCTCGGTGTCCTTGTCCAGATTGCCGGTGGTGCGGATGGTCTCCATCACAGCGGCACCGGCGGCATCATTCTCGAGATATTCGTACAGGCCCTTTTCGTATTCGGCCACATCAGCCACCTTGACCTTGACCAGAAGATCATGGATGGTGGCATACAGGATCGCCACCTGCTTTTCCACGGGCACGGGGGCCGAGCGGTTCTGCTTGAGCACTTCCACAATGCGTTCGCCCTGTGCCAGACGGGCCTTGGTGTCCGCGTCCAGATCGGAACCGAACTGGGCAAAGGACTGCAGCTCGCGGTACTGGGAGTAGATCAGCTTCAGGGTGCCGGCCACCTTCTTCATGGCCTTGATCTGGGCGTTGCCGCCAACACGGGACACCGAGATGCCGGGGTTGACAGCGGGCATAACGCCCGAGTGGAACAGCTCCGTTTCCAGGAAGATCTGACCATCGGTGATGGAGATGACGTTGGTGGGGATGTAGGCCGAAACGTCACCCGCCTGGGTCTCGATGATGGGCAGAGCCGTCAGGCTGCCGCCGCCCAGCTCATTGGAGAGCTTGGCCGCGCGCTCCAGCAGACGGGAGTGCAGGTAGAAAACATCGCCGGGGTAAGCCTCACGTCCCGGGGGACGGCGGATCAGCAACGAGAGGGCACGGTAGGCCACCGCGTGCTTGGAAAGGTCATCATAGATGATGAGGACATGCTTGCCCTGGTGCATGAAATATTCGCCCATGGCACAGCCGGAATAGGGGGCGATATACTGCAGGGGGGACAGCTCGGAGGCCGTGGCGGACACCACGATGGTGTAGCTCATGGCACCGGCCTCGGTCAGGCTCTGCACCAGGTTTGCCACGGTAGAGCGCTTCTGGCCGATGGCGACATAGATGCAGATGACATCCTTGCCCTTCTGGTTGATGATGGTATCCGATGCAATGGTGGTCTTGCCGGTCTGGCGGTCGCCGATGATCAGCTCACGCTGGCCGCGGCCGATGGGGATCATGGAGTCGATGGCCTTGATGCCGGTCTGCAGGGGTTCCTTGACCGGCTGGCGGTCGATGATGCCGGGGGCCGGGCTCTCGATGGCCCGGAACTCGGTGGTCTCAATGGGGCCTGCGCCGTCAATGGGCTGGCCCAGTGCATTGACCACGCGGCCGATCATCGCCTCGCCCACGGGCACGGAAACGACCTTGCCGGTGCGCTTGACGGTGCTGCCTTCTTTGATGCCGACATCGGAGCCCAGCAGAACGATGGAGACCGTGTTTTCCTCCAGGTTCTGGGCCATACCGTATTCGCCGTTGTCAAACTGAAGCAGCTCACCTGCCATGCACTTTTCCAGGCCGCTGGCCCGGGCGATGCCGTCGCCTACCATGATGACCGTGCCGACTTCGCTCTGCTCGATGACATTCTCGTAGTGCTTGATCTGGGCACGGATGATCTTGGAGATCTCTTCAGGTTTCAGTTGCATTGTCTTGTATTCACCACTCAAT
The DNA here is from genome assembly GCF_017377535.1 of Faecalibacterium sp. Marseille-Q4137. Lineage (NCBI taxonomy): Bacteria > Bacillati > Bacillota > Clostridia > Eubacteriales > Oscillospiraceae > Faecalibacterium > Faecalibacterium sp. Marseille-Q4137. Next base: position 84,404 of record NZ_JAFREK010000008.1, on the reverse strand, counting down.
TCTTAAAATCTTTCGGGTGGAAATTCGATGGATCACAGTGTCACGGACGCGATATCCCTGCGCAGCGCCGCCAGACGGTTCTGAACCGTTCCGTCCAGCTCGGTGCCCTCGATATCCAGCCGGATGCCGCCCAGCACAGCCGGATCGACCTTTGTTTTCAGGTCGATGGTCTTGCCGGTGAGCTTTTCCAGCTTTTCGTGCAGGCTCTTCACCTGCTGCTCCGTCATTGCCACTGCAGTGGTTGCCGCTGCTTCCAGAATACCGTGTGCCTGATTGTAGCGCACCCGGTAGGCCCGGGCGCAGCCGGGCAACTCCCGCAGGGTGCCCTTCTCGCACAGGATCTTCAAAAAGTTCAGCACATAGAGGTGGACCCGATCCCGCAGCGCTTCGTCCAGCAGGCCGCAGCGCTCCTTTTTGGGGATGCTGGGGGTGCTGAGCAGATGCAGGTACTCCGGGCTTGCCTTAAAAAGCGCCACGGCCTCGTCCAGCTCGCCCAGAATGCGGGTCTCCAGCCCTTCCTCCGCTGCCAGGTCATACAGGCTTCCGCCGTACATCCTTGCTGTCTCGGTCATGATGCTTCACCCACGTTTTTGATAAATTCGTCGATCAGGTCCTTGTGGTCGGCTTCCTTGATCTCACGCTCGACCACCTTGGAGGCGATCTCCATGGCCATGCCGCCGATCTCGTCCTTTGCCTCGTTCACGGCCTTCTTGCGCTCCTGCGCAATGTCAGCCTCCGCCTTCTGCTTCAGGGCAGCGGCCTGTGCACGGGCCTCGCCCACGATCTCTTCACCGCGGGCGGTGGCCGTTTTCTGGGCACGGGCAACGATCTGGTTGGCCTCGGCGCGGGCATTCTGCAGGTTCTGCTCGTACTCCGCTTTCATGGCCTCAGCCTCCGTGCGCAGCTTTGCAGCATCGGCGATCTGGCTGTCCGCCTTGGCCTTGCGCTCGGCGATCACCTTTTTGACCGGATTCAGCAGGAACTTTTTGAAGATGAGCAGCTGGATCATCAGGTTGCAGATCTGGGCCAGAAAGGTCCAGCCGTCCAGCGTGATCAACGCCTGGTACAGTTCCATAAGCGTCTCCTTTCGTTCTTTTGTAAAAGGTTCCGCTTATGCCAGGAACTTCATAAACATGCCGGGTGCCAGGAAGATCAGCAGCAGGCCGGTAACAAAGCCGTAAATACCGGTGGTCTCGGAAAGTGCAACGCCCAGGATCAGGGTACTGGTCACGTCGCTCTTGCACTCAGGCTGGCGGCCCACGGCCTCACAGGCAGCGGCGGCAGCGTTGCCTTCGCCGATACCGGGGCCGATACCTGCGATCAGTGCGCAGCCTGCGCCGATGCCGCAGCCTGCCAGGGCGATACCACGAGCAAGGTACTGAAAGTCAGTCATAAGTTTTGTCCTCCAAAAAAGTTTTTTGTTTTGGGAGATGCCGTTGTGAGGGCTTAGTCCTCACCGGCAGCACGTTTGATGAAAATTGCGGTCAGGGTACAGAAGATGAACGCCTGAATGCAGCCGCCGAACCAGTCGAAATACAGGCCCGTAAAGGCCGGGATGCCGATCTGGAACAGCTGGATCTGGCTCAGGAAGCCGGGCAGCCAGCCGAAGATGACATGGCTCAGGCTTGCCAGCGCCCAGTACAGCAGTGTGGAAATGACAGTACCGGACAGGATGTTGCCAAAGTGACGGAACGCCATGCTGACGGGGGTCGAGATCTCCGACAGCACATTGATGGGTGCCATGATGAAGATCGGGTCCAGCAGGCCCTTCAGATAGGAAAAGATGCCGTTGGTCTTGATCTTGTAGTACATGATCAGCACAAACACCACAATGGCCCACGCAGCCTCGGTGTTCAGGTCGGCCGTGGGGCTCCACAGGCCAATGACACTGATGAGGTTGCAGCCGATGCTCAGAGCGAAGATCGAGCCGATCAGGGGGATATACTTGTCAAAGTGATACCCCATGTTGTCGTGCACGAACTGATCCAGCCGCTCCACGATGAACTCGGCCGCGGCCTGTCGCTTTGAGACATTTTCCAGCTTGAGGTTGCTGCCCAGCCAGATGGCCAGGCCCGAAAGCAGCGCCATGACGATCCAGGTAGTGACTAGGGTCTGGGTGATCTTGAGATCGCCCAGCAGGGGGATATCGGTATGGATGGTATACAGGATCTTTGCGCCGTTCAGTTCCATTTGTTACGTTTCACCCCCTTTGTCACGGGGTTCAGCCTCCGGCTCCGGGGCGGGTTCGGGGTCGTCCTCCACAGAGACATCCACCGAGGGCCCGGCCGGTGCAAGGGGCTTGTACTTGCCGGTTATTTGCAGGTAGTAGATCGTAACACGCGGGAACAGCAAGGGCAGAACGCTGGCAAAGGGCTGGAAGCAGGGTGCCCCGATGGACACGATGATCCACACCGCCTGCAAAAGCATTCTGACGTTGTAGGAAGCTTGTAATGTGGCTTTGCGCCGCTTCTCATCCTGCTCGTCGATGACCTTCTGACACACGATGCAGATGCCCGCAAAGTTGCCGATGGCCACGGCCGCGCCGATGAGACTGCCCAGAACGACAGTGTAATCAAATTTCACCCAGCCAACCAGGTGCAGCGCCGCAAAGGCCACCCACAGGGCAGCGGTGCAGATGGCCGTGCCGCAGGCGATGCGCGTCAGCTCCTTTTTGGATTCCGGCTGTAGTTTCATAAAGGGGAACCTCCTGTAATGTTTACTGATGTGAGTTGAACCCCACCCGCTTCGGTTTTTCCTTTTTGGCGCGGTCCAGGTGCTCCTTGGCAAAATACCAGAAGTTCTGCGCCCCGGAGGCAAGGCCCAGCAGGATGGCCGGCAGGAACACCCATTCCGGCCAGCTCCAGCTGTTCACCGCCCACCAGGCACCGCCCAGGCACATGACCAGCGGCAGCAGCATATTCAGGCCCAGCTGGGTCAGCCAGACAAGATCTTCCAGCGCCTTGTACCAGCCCTTCATGCGGTGTCGCCCTCCCTCTGTGCGCAGGCCCGAACCAGCAGCCCGCCGCACCCTTTCGCAATGGTTTCGCTCCGGTTAAGAAGCTCATATGGATAGTATAATTCAATTCACTGAACTTTTCAATCAATTTTCCACCGATTTTTGGTAAAACTTCATAGTTCGTTCACACTAACGCCATAATTGTACGTCCACGGTGGAGTATGTCCGTCTCCGGCAGCATCAATACCAAAAATATGATAGGTTTCTTGTGCAAAACGCAAAAACCGCCCAGCTCATTTGAGAGCCGGGCGGCGTTATCCTGGAAGTGCGGGGGTCAGCTGTCCTTGCGCTTGATCCACACCTGCGTGCCGTAGAAGGGATTGGCAGTACCAAGGCACAGGCCCTGGTCGGTGGTGGCGAATACCCGCAGACCATGGTTGTAGGGGTCTCCAAAGCCGTCCACTGTGATGGTCTGGAAGTTCACGCCGTCCTCCGAAACATACAGGTCAAAGCCCTGTTCTGCCTTGCGCAGGTAGTTGAGCAGCCGGATGGCACTGGCGATGTTGCCGATCGTGATGTTCTTGAACACGAATTTGTAGGAAAACTTGATGGTCTGGGCCAGCGTGTCGGGATTCCCGTTGCCGTCGGGATCCGTCTCCTGCAGTGCCTTCATCAGGGTCTTGAGGTAGTCCCACTGGGTCTTCCACTGCGCGGGGGTGCGCGTCAGCAGGTTGCCGTTGACGAACTGACCAATGCACTCCAGCATACTGCTGGTGTCAAAGGTGCCCACATACAGCTTGCCATCGTACACCTGCATCCGCCAGATGTACTGGTTCTCGCTGCGCCCAAAGCCGGACTTTAAACCAGAAAGGCTGCCGGAGGGGAACATCTTGGTGGCATTGCCCACCACAAGCTCCATGTTCTCGTCCCTGTCCATGCGGTACAGGTTCACCGACTGCTCCAGATTGGCGTTGATGAATCGGCAGTCCAGTCCGCCGCCAAACTGACCGTTGGCGTTCTTGCCGGTCTTGGCGAAAAGGATGCGCTCCAGCGCGATCTCCTCATCGTTGTACTCACCAATATAGAGGTGGTCGTTGTACACGATCAGGTTCGCCGCACCGGAGCGGGTGCGCTCCGGGTCGATGCCGAAGGTGTAGCGGGCACCGTCCTTTTCCTGATCGCCTGCCACGGGTGTCCATGTGAAGGTGCCGTCCGCATCCTGGTCCCCCCGCACCAGTGCAAAAGACTGCATGGTGTTGTCGTCCGGCATATTGTCCTCGGTGCCGGTGCAGATGGACACATACAGGCGGCCGTTGAACTCAGCCATATCCCAGATGCTGCCGCCGTAGATGCTGTCGGCGTAGTGATAGGCGGGGTAGTTGAACAGGCTGTCGGAATCCGCGATCTGGGTAAAACCCTTTTCCGGGTCGGAGGAGATCAGCAGGGCGGCGCTGCTCTTGCCGGTGGCGGCATCCATGGTCACGTTGCTGATGACCAGCTGATCCTTGTAGACACACATCCCGCGGATGCCCACGGAGATGCCCTGCTGGTAGGCTGCGGCATAATCCTGCACACTGTTCAGACCGATATACACCGGCTTGCACACATCGGTGGCGGGGTCTACCTGCCAGATGCTGGGCAGAAAGCCGATGCCGCCGCCGCCCACACTGCCGCAGAAGTACAGCTTGCCGTGATACTCCAATGCGTTACGGAACAGGGGTGTGTAACCGTTGTAGGAGCCGGACATCAACACCTTGGTCTCGCCGGTCCTGGTGTTGATCTTCACCAGCACGCCCTTGGGCCGGCCGCCATCCTCCTCGGTCAGAAAGAAAGTGCCGTTGTAAAGGGCATCGAAGGTGGCGGCAAGCACCTTGTCGTCGTATTCGTCGCCCAGACTACTCTTCATCAGGGAGAGGGTGTTGCCGATGGCGGCGTAGCAGGTGCCCACATACAGCCAGTCGCCGTAGCCGACCGCTGACCATGCGTAGTTCTGACCCCGGTCACCGGCGTTGTAGGCGGCATCCTCCGGGTCAGTCACCACCGCCACCGCGCTGTCTCCCAGATAGTCCACGATGCCATCTGCGGTTTTGACATCCTTTTCCGGGTGGGTGATCTTCTCAAACGTCTGGTCGTCCTTGCTGTAAAAGAAAGTGTTGCATTCGTCGAGAGGTTCCAGAGTGGTCAGTTCCTCCCAGCCATCGGCCTGCCCGACCGCCTCCGTGCCTTCTGCCGACACCAGAAGCTGCACCGGCAGAGCGGACAGCATCACTGCTGCCAGCACGCCGCTGATGACACGTTTCCAGTTCATATCGTTCTCCTTATCTACTCTGCCATTTCTTCAAAAACAGGAAAGAGCTGTCAATGTTCTTCATTGTAGCACAGTCCTGCCGGAAGCGCAAAGGTGCCTTGCTGCTTTTTGCGGATGATCCTTGTAAAATATGTGTGGAAGTCCGCAAAAAAGCCGCCCGGCTCCTGCGAACCGGGCGGCAAAAGGCAGACTTTTGAAAATGATTTACCAGAGGTTTGCGGTCTCGTTATACAGGCCCTCGTAGCTCTTGGCGGAGAGGTCCCAGCTGAAATCGCATTCCATGTCGTGCTTGACGAGGTTGTGCCAGTCCTCTTTGTTGTAGTAGCGATCCTGTGCACGGCAGCAGGCATCGTACAGCTCATGGGCGCTGTAACCGGCAAAGGTAAAGCCATTGCCCTCGCCCAGCGTGCAGTCATGGATGGAATCCCGCAGGCCGCCGGTCTCGCGGACGATGGGAGGCGTGCCGTAGCGGCAGGCCACCATCTGTGCCAGGCCGCAGGGCTCGCTCTTGGAAGGCATGATGAACACGTCTGCACCGGCGTAGATCTCCTGAGACAGGGCGGGCTCAAACCCGATGTAGGTGCCCACGCGGCCCGGGTGACGGGCGCACAGGTCAGAGAAGAAGGTCTCGTACTGGTTCTCGCCGCTGCCCAGAATGACCAGCTCGATGCCGCGGTCCACCAGACCGTCGGCAACGCTCTGCACCAGGTCAAAGCCCTTCATGCCGACCATACGGCTGACCATGGCAAAAACGGGGCTGCCATCCTTGTGCAGGCCAAACTTGTCCTGCAGGGCCTCCTTGCACTTTGCCTTGCCCTCTTCAAAGTTGGTGACATCGTAGTTAAAGGGGATCTTGGGGTCGGTGGCGGGGTTATTGGCCTCCATATCGATGCCGTTCAGGATGCCGCAGAGCTTATACTGCTTTTCCCGCAGCAGGGCATCCAGACCGTAGCTGAACCAGGGGTCCAGGATCTCCTGTGCGTAGGTGGGGCTGACGGTGGTGATCTTATCTGCCGTCTCAAAGGCACCCTTCATAAAGTTGGCGCAGCCATCGTACTCCACGATGTGCTGGTCACGGTGGCCGATGCCGCAGGTGTCCTCCAGGATATCGGTGCCGTACTTGCCCTGATATGCGATGTTGTGGATGGTGAAGATGGTCTTGATCCGGTTGAACTTATCCAGATGGCGGTAGTACAGGTTCAGGTAAACGGGAACCAGTGCGGTCTGCCAGTCGTTGCAGTTGATGATATCGGGAGTGAAGTCGATGTAGAACAGGGTCTCCAGCACAGCGCGGGAGAAGAAAGCGAAGCGCTCGCCGTCATCGTAGAAGCCGTACAGGCCGCGGCGCTTGAAGTAATACTCGTTGTCCAGGAAGTAGTAGGTCACGCCGTTGACCTCAGCCTTGAACAGGCCGCAGTACTGGCTGCGCCAGCCCACGGGCACCGAGTAGTTGGTGACATACTCCAGCTTATCGCGCATTTTCAGGTCGCCGTACAGCGGCATGATGACGCGGGCATCCACGCCGTCCTTGACCAGAGCCTTGGGCAGGGAGCCTGCCACGTCGGCCAGACCGCCGGACTTGGCAAAGGGGGTCGCTTCCGAAGCGGCATACAGGATCTTCATAGTATTTCTCCTTTCCAGAAAAAAGGGCGGATACACAAAGAGCGGGCGGGGGCGCAAAGGCCCCCGCCCCTCTTTGAGAGGGGCTACCGGGGAGGGGAGCCGCCCCTGTGAAAGTTTCAGTGTATCAGGCTCAGACGGTGTGGTTCTTCTGAACATAGACCGGGAAGCTCTCGGTACCGGAGAGCTTCTTGTCGGCGGTCACACGCACATTCTTATCGGTGACAACGCAGTCCAGCTGAGCGCCTGGTTCCACAACGGTATCCTGCATCAGGACACAGTTTCTGACCACAGCACCCTTCTTGACGCGAACGCCGCGGAACAGCACACAGTTCTCCACGGTGCCCTCGATGACACAGCCATCGGCCAGCAGGGAATTGCTGACGGAAGAGCCGTTGACGTAGCGCACGGGGTTGTCATCACGGATCTTGGTGTAGACAGGGCTCTCCTTGGGGAACAGAGCGTTCAGGTTCTTCTCATCGATGAGCTTGAGGTTCTCATCAAAGTAGCTCTTCATGTCGCAGACATGGGCCACATAGCCGGTGTACTCCAGCGCACGGATGTTCAGGATGTTGACGTTGTGGGCCAGGATGTCACGCTCAAAGTAGATCAGGCCGCGGGAGGTCGCATCCTTGACCAGCTTGATCAGGGTCTCGCGCTCCAGAACGTAGATGTTCAGGTCCAGGTTCTGGACACCGGGGCGGTAATCGTTGAACAGCAGCTCGGTCACACGGCCATCGGCATCCACAGTCAGGGTGTAGTTGTCGTTCTTGCGGCCCTCGGGGATCTCAGTCTTCTGGTAGGCGATGGTCACATCCGCGCCGCTTGCCTGATGGGCAGCCAGCAGGGCGTTGAAATCGTAGTTGATGGCGATGTTGGCATCGCTCATCACAACGTACTTCTCCTTCTGGTTCTCCAGGTAGCTCAGGATGGAGCCCAGAGCCTCCACACGGCCGGAATAAATGCGCACACCCTTTTCTGCAAAGGGAGGCACGATGTTCAGGCCGCCGTGACGGCGGGCCATATCCCACTCACGGCCGGTGCCCAGATGATCCATCAGGGAGTGGTAGTTCTTGCGCACCACGATGGAGACATTGGAGATGCCGCAGTTTGCCATGCTGGACAGCATAAAGTCCACCATGCGGTAACGGCCTGCAAAGGGGATCGAAGCCATGGTGCGCTCAGTCACAAGCTCCGGTACGGTGTTATCATAGCTGTTGGGGAAAATGATGCCCAACGCATTGTTGTTCTGGCTCAGCATACTTCCTCGCCCTCCTTGACGGAATCAAATACTTTGGCACCCTCTTTTACGGTAGCGCCTGCGCCAACGGTAAGGCCGGTACCCACGTGTGCAATGGGGCCCTCGCCGCCGATCTTGGCACCGGCGCCCACCACAACGTCCTCAGCCAGGATGCAGCGCTTGACCACGGCACCTGCCTTGACCACAACGCCATCCATCAGGACAGCATCCTCAACGGTAGCACCCTCTTCCACGGTAACGCCTGCGCTCAGGACAGAGTGCTTGACGCGGCCATAGATCTGGCAGCCCTCGGTGATGAGGGAATCCTGCACCACGGCGCGGGGGCCGATCTTCTGGGCGGGCAGCACGGGGTTGCGGCTGTAGATCTTCCACTTCTTGTCGAAGATATCAATGCCGGAGTTTTCGGGGTCCAGCACTTCCATGTTGGCTTCCCACAGGCTGTCGATGGTGCCCACGTCACGCCAGTAGCCGTTGAAGTGGTAAGCATACATCTTGCGGCCATCCCGCAGCAGAGCGGGGATGATGTTCATGCCAAAGTCGTTCTTGGAGTTGGGATCAGCCTCGTCCTCTTCCAGGTACTTCTTCAGCACATCCCAGTTGAAGATGTAGATGCCCATGGAAGCCAGGTTGGACTTGGGAACCGGGGGCTTCTCCTGGAACTCGGTGATCTTATCGTTCTCGTCTGCCACCATCAGACCGAAGCGGGAAGCTTCCTTCCAATCGACCTCCATGACAGCCACGGAGAACTCCGCGCCCTTTTCCTTGTGGAAGCGCAGGAAGTCGGCGTAGTCCTGCTTGCAGATCTGGTCACCGGACAGGATGATGACGTACTCGGGATCATAGCTGTCGATGAAGCTGATGTTCTGGTAGATGGCGTTTGCAGTGCCCTTGTACCAGTCGGTGCCCTTTGCCTGCTCGTAGGGGGGCAGGGTGTGCACGCCGCCGTACAGGCGGTCCAGATCCCAAGGCTGGCCGTTGCCGATGTACTCGTTCAGCTTCTGGGGCTGATACTGGGTTGCGATGCCCACAGTATCAATATTGGAGTTGACGCAGTTGGACAGCGGGAAGTCCACGATGCGGTATTTGCCGCCGAACCCCACTGCAGGTTTTGCCGTTTTCTGTGTCAGCGCGTACAAGCGCGAGCCACGTCCGCCGGCAAGGATCATTGCCACAATTTCTTTTGCCATAGCTTTATTCTCCCCTTTTACACATTTCCGGATTTATTGGATTTGGAAATGGTTTGACTGTGTTGTGCGGATGCGCCCCGGTCACTCCTCGGTCTTGGCGGCCTTTTTGGCGCGGGGCTTGCGGGCAGGCTTTTCGGCTGCCGCGGGGGCAGCTTCAGCGGGCTCGGCTTTGGGTTTGCGGCCCCGCTTGGCGGGTGCTGCTTTGGGTTTGCGGCCCCGCTTGGCGGGTGCTGCTTCGGGTGCGGCAGCGGCTTCTGCCTTGGGCTTCCGGCCGCGCTTGGCCGGGGCCTTTTCCGGTGCAGGTTCCGCTTCTGCCTTTACCTTGCGGGTGGAGGTCTTCTTGGGCTTTTCCTCCTTCACGGCAGGCTCAGCCTTGGCGGTCTTCGTGGTCTTGGCGGCTGTCTTTTTGGCAGCGGTCTTTTTCACGGTCTGGGCCGTCTTGGCCGGATCTGCTGCCTTGCGGGTGCGCTTGGTGGGCACCTCAAAATACAGGGTGCTCATGGGCGGCAGGGTGATGGTAATGCTCTGCTCAAAGCCATGCAGGGGCTTCTTGTGGGTGCGCACGGACTTGTTATGGACCGCGCCGGAACCGCCGAAGGCCTCGTCATCGCTGTTCAGCACTTCCTTGTATGTACCTGCCACGGGTGCGCCCAGGGCATAGCCCTCGCGCAGGACGGGGTTGAAGTTGCAGACCACCAGGATCTGCTTGCCGTTTGCGTCCTTGCGCAGGAAGGCGACCACGCTCTGCTTGGAGTCATCGGGCACGATCCACTGGAAGCCCTCCCAGCTGTAATCGATCTGCCAGAAGGCGGGGTGCTCTTTATAGAAGGCGTTCAGGGTCTTGACGTAGTTCTGCAGCTCGGTGTGCTTGTCGTAGTCCAGCAGCATCCAATCCAGCTGCTTTTCCTCGTTCCACTCCGTGAACTGGCCAAACTCCTGCCCCATGAACAGCAGCTTCTTGCCGGGGTGGGCCATCATGTAGCCGAAGAAGGTGCGCAGGTTGGCAAACTTAGCCTCGTACTCGCCCGGCATCTTGTTGATCAGGCTGCCCTTGCCGTGCACTACTTCATCGTGGCTGATGGGCAGCACAAAGTTTTCGCTGAAGGCATAGAAGAAGCTGAAGGTGACCTTGTTGTGGTTGCCCGCGCGGAAGAGCGGGTCGGTCTTCATGTAGCTGAGCATGTCGTTCATCCAGCCCATGTTCCACTTGAAGTTGAAGCCCAGGCCGCCGTCGCTGGCCGGTTTGGTGACCATGGGCCATGCGGTGGACTCCTCCGCGATCATGCACTTGTGGGGGTGGCGGCCCAGAACCGTATCGTTCAGCTTGCGCAGGAAAGCAACTGCTTCCAGGTTCTCCTTGCCGCCATTCTTATTGGGCTCCCATTCGCCCTGCTTGCGGTTGTAATCCAGATACAGCATGGAGGCCACGGCATCCACGCGCAGACCATCGATGTGATACTGCTCCAGCCAGTACAGGGCGCTGGAGATCAGGAAGCTCTGCACCTCGCTGCGGCCGAAGTCGAACACCATGGTGCCCCACTCCTTGTGCTCGCCGCGCTTGGGGTTGGGGTCCTCGTAGCAGGCTTCTCCGTCAAAGTTGTACAGGCCGAAGCCATCCTTCGGGAAGTGGGCGGGCACCCAGTCCATGATGACACCGATGCCGGCCTCATGCATCTTGTCCACAAAGGCCATGAAGTCCTTGGGGGTGCCGTAGCGGCTGGTGGGGGCAAAATAGCCCGTGACCTGGTAGCCCCAGCTGCCGTCGAAGGGATACTCCATCACGGGCAGAAGCTCCACATGGGTGTAGCCCATCTCCCGGATGTAGGGGATCAGCTCGTCGGCCAGCTCGGAATAATTATAGGGAACCTTCTCGTCCTTCAGCTTCCAGCTGCCCGCGTGCATCTCGTAGATGTTCATCGGGCCGTTGATCACGTCCGCCTTTTTCTGAGCAGTCTGCCAGGCATCATCGTGCCAGGCAAAGCCGGTGATATCGTAGACCTTGCTGCCGTTGGAGGGCCGGGTCTCCGCGTGGAACGCATAGGGGTCGGCCTTGTAGATCAGGTCGCCGCCCCGGGTGGTCACACAGTACTTGTAGACATCGTATTCCTTTACGCCGGGGATGAACAGCTCCCAGACAGAATCCCCATCCACTTTACGCATCGGGTGGCTGCCCGGCTTCCAGCTGTTGAAATCGCCCACCACACTGATGGCGGCTGCATGGGGTGCCCAAACACGGAACACCACACCGGACTCTCCGGCGCGGGTCTCAAGGTGTGCACCAAAGTAACGGTATGCTTCGCAGTTGTTGCCCTGCTTGAACAGATAAATCGGCAGATCCGAGGGATCTTTCTGGATCTTTTCTTCCTTCGGTCTCATAAACAGCTCCTCCCCGTACAGGCCGCAGTGAGCCTATACCTTTGTACTCTCTTATATTAAAGAATTTTGTCCGATTTTTCAAGGGCTTTCCGTCAAAATCTACTATAATCTTTTCGTCAATATTTTTTCATTGTGGTCAACTTATCCAATTTTACACAAGAATTCTCGGCAAACTTTACAGAATATAGGGCAAAAAGAAAAACCCGCCTCATTTTTCCTGCAAATCCAGGAAACTGAAGCGGGTGCTTTTTCAAATTTTCCGTGTGCTATGCGGTTCAGCCTACAACGTAAACGTTGACCTGAATGGCTCCGTTGATGACCGACTCTGCGTAGGTCTCATAGAACAGGTCCACCAGGATCTGGCCCTTCTGCACCGCGATACCGGTGTCGGTGGCAACGGCATAACCGTAAACAAAGCTGCCGTCCGTGGAAGTGATGTACAGCAGCGTGCCATAGGGGATGACGCTGGGGTCAACGGCAACGGTGCCGTAGCCCAGGCCCAGGCCCGACGAGCCCTTGCCCGTGCGGGAATAATAGCCCGTGGCCTTGCCGGTGAGGACCTGGCTGTACGAGGCGGGGGCGTTGGTGGTGCCGTCCGGCCCGGTCAGGGGAGAAACGGGCGCACCGGCACCATAGGTCTTGATGACATGGTCGGTGGGCTCCACCGTGGTGGTCACATCCACCACCATGCTGTTTTCCAGCTCGCCGTCCACATACTTTTCGCGGGTGGTCACGGTCTGCTGACCCTCCGCCCCATGCTGCAGGGTGGTGGCCCGGCCGGTGTTGCGGAAGTACAGGCTGGTGTAGACATACTGGGTGTCGTAGGGGATGGTCTGGGTCTCCACCTTGTCCTGGTAGTCCACCCGGTGCACCGTGATCTCACTGCCCACAGTGACCAGCTGATCCAGCGCAGGCTCGGTGTAGTCATCTGCCTCCAGGGTGATGCCGGCGCGCTCCAGCGCATCGGCAACGGTGCCAAAGGCCATCTTCACCGGGTACTCCTGGCCGTCGGCCTGGATGTTCACGGTGAAGGCCCGCTCAATGTTCAGGGTGGCAAGATTGCCGCTGAACGCGGTGTAGTAAACGTGGTCGCCCTCTTCGGCCTCAATGCCGGAAAGGCTCATGACGCGGGCAGGGTCGGTCTCACTGCTGACCACCAGCTGACGCGCACCATCGGAGTCGGTGACGTAGGTCAGCCGCAGATTCGCGGCGGTCACAGCCAAAGTGAACACAAGGCTCACTGCCATGACGCAGAACGCCAGCACACGGGGTGTGACCGCACGAGCGCGGTCAGACAATGCTTTTTGAAATTTGACGGAAGCGATACGAGACAACTCCTCTCTTTTCATCATTTTGGAATGCGGCGGGCTCTTCCTTTGCCCGCAAAGCGCAGGGCATTTTTCCCTGCAAAGGGCCGTCTTTTTATACGGCGTTTTACTTCCTGAGAAATAAAATTTAGACGCTCCAACGTGTGTATGATCCGTTGAGCGGGCACTATTTTAGCAGACGACGGCCCATTTGTCAAATCTGTGCGCTTCTGCTTGACAATTGTTTCACATAGTTTTTTGTGCAATCTGTACATTGTTTTCCTTGATTCAGAATGATTTCGGGCGTTTCCTTCTGAAATTTTCCCAAAAAATTGGTCGTATTTGTTCATAATTTTTTAACATTTTAAGTCTGTTTCCCGGGGAGAAATCGCCGGGTTCTTTTGCACATTCCGGCGCATCAATCATGCGTAATCCGACATTTTGCGGCACAAATTCCCCGCTGTTTTCCTGCCGGAAATAACGGGGAGTTTCTCCGCAGTTTCTGTCAAAAACCGGCTTCCAGCAAAATGCCGAAAGGTAAAAAACGCCATAAAAAAAGACCGCGCTTCCGTGCCCTGCCGCAAACCGGTACAATGGGGTCAAAAAGAAGAAAGGAAGGTTTTTATGCAGATCAAGATTACTCCCCGCACGCTGGGCGGCACCGAATTCACAGCCCAGCCCACCCGGCTGCACCTGGGCGCACAGAACGCCGAGGGCGTGGACCGGCTGGTGTTCCAGCTGCCTGCGGAATGGGCCGGGTGCAGCGTCACCTTGCACATCCGCCACAGCGACGGCACCCTTGCCGCACCCCTTGTGCTGGATGCAGCGCACAGCGCGCCCGTGGGCCGCAGCTTCACGGGCTGGCCCGCCGGGCAATGGATGCTGGCCGCCACCGACGGCAGCGGCTATACCGCTTACACCCGCCCGGGCCGATACGATGTCTACGACATTCTGCCCACCGACGGCACCGAGGAGGAGCCCAGTCCCTCGGTGTACGAACAGTTCATCGCCCAGGTATCGGGGCAGGCCGATGCGGCGGTGCAGGCGGCCCAGAACAGTGCCGCCAGTGAGGCCAATGCCGCCCGGCAGGCGCAGGCCGCTGCCGATGCTGCCGAGCGGGCAGCACTGAATGGCAGCCGTGCCGCGACCTCAGCTTCCCGCGCCGAGAGCGCCGCCCTGCGCGCCGAATCCTTTGCGCCCGAGGACGGCACCCTGCTCAGTGTCAACGGCAAAGGCGGCGCGGTGGTGCTGGACGCGCAGGACGTAGGCGCGCTGCCTGCCCCGGTGGCCCCGCAGGCTGGTGCCCTCCTGCGGGTGCTGTCCATCCGCAGCGATGGCAGTCTGGTGGTGGACACCGTCACTCCCGCCGCCCTCAAGACCCTGCTGGAGGCCACCTGATGTTCACGGTGCTGGATGTCTCCCGCTGGCAGGGCCGCATAGACTGGGATACCGTAAAAGCCAGCGGCAGGGTCCACGGCGTGATGCTGCGCGCACTGGGCAGCAGGAGCGGCACGCCCTACATCGACCCCATGTTTGAAACAAACTACTCTGCCTGCACCCGGCTGGGCATCCCGGTGGGGGTCTACTATTACAGCTGTGCCGTTACCGCCCCACAGCGGGATGCCGAGCTGGCCCTCCTGCACGATGCCCTCAGGGGAAAGCGGCTTCAGCTGCCCGCTGCCATCGACGTGGAGGATGCCCGCCTGCGTGCCCTGGCACCAGACGCGCTCTCCGCCCTTGTTGCCGGGGCGGCACGGCAGCTGGAGCACTGGGGCCTGTACGCCATGGTATACACCTACACCCATTTTGCAGATACCGCCCTGCACATGGACACACTGGCCCCCTTCGACCTCTGGCTGGCGGACTACCGGGGCAAACGCCCGGCCCGCAGGCACGGAATGTGGCAGTACACCAGCAGGGGCAGGGTACCCGGCATCTCCGGCCCCGTGGACCTGAGCCGCACCGAAAAGGATTATCCCGCCCTGCTCCACCGGGCGGGGCTCGACCGTACCATCCTATAAAAGAAAGGAGTTCCCCATGAAGAAATGCAAGATCTCTCCCGCCACGCTGGCCCGCACGGCGGCGCTGGCACTGGCGCTGACCAATCAGGTGCTCAGCGCCACCGGCCACCGTGTCCTGCCCATTGAATCGGCAGAGCTGGAGCAGCTGGTCTCCACCGGCCTGACCATTGCCACCGCGCTGGTCAGCTGGTGGAAGAACAATTCCTTCACCCCGGAGGCCATCGAAGCCGATGACTTCCTCTGCCAGCTGAAGGAGCACAGATAACCAAAAAGGGACGATGCTGTTGCGGCATCGTCCCTTTTTGGTTATCTGCTTTTGTTCTGAAGCACCGGCTCAGGAAATGGCATCCACGTCCCACTTCATGCGGACGGCATCCGCGCCATCCAGTTTGATATTCAGTGCACCGGCATTGTCCAGCACCTGCTCCGGGGTGCGGGCACCGCACAGCACATGCAGGCCGGGGATCATCCGGGCCGTCAGGGCAATGACCAGCTGGGCCATGGTGCAGTCGTATTTCCCGGTCAGGTCGCCCCACTTGGCCAGCAGATCCAGCGCCTGCTTCCGGCGGGCGGGCTGGAAGCTGGGGTTGCTGTTCCGGGTGCTGCCCTCGGGGAAGGTGGTCTCCATAGTGACCTTGCCGGTGAGCAGACCCTGCTCCAGCGGGGAGTAGGCCTGCACCGAAACACCCAGCTCCCTGCAGGTGGGCAGGAGCTGCTTTTCGATGCGGCGGGTCAGCAGGCTGTACTTCTCCTGAATGACATCCAGCTGGCCGTACCGGCAATAGCCCCGGATGAGATCCGCCGTCACGTTGGACGCACCAATGGCGCGGATCTTGCCCTGCTCCTTCAGCTTCATCATGGCCTCCACGGTCTCCTCCAGCGGATAGAGGCCGAGGTCCGGGCTCTGCCAGTGGGTGTACAGCACATCCAGGTGGTCGGTGCCCAGGCGGCGCAGGCTGTCCTCCACGTCCTCGATGATGCTCTGCGCCGAGAGGTCTCGGTAGACGGCGGTGCCGTCCACGACCTTGTGGAGCACCGGCGTTTCATGCCGCCACTCCAGGCCGCATTTGGTGGAGAGCACCACCTTGTCCCGGTCGATGTGTTTCAGGGCCTCGCCCACCACGGTCTCGCTGTGGTACAGGCCGTAGATGGGCGCGGTGTCGATCCACCGGATGCCCTGCTCCACAGCAGTCTGGATGGCTTTGACCGAAAGGGCATCATCGTTGTCGCCCCACCAGCTTCCGCCGCCGATGGCCCAGGTGCCCATGCCCAGAAAAGGCACTTCGATGCCGCTGCGGCCAATGTTCAGGTTTTCCATATACGTTTCCCTCCATGCCAGCAGTGTTCCCCGCAATGGGAACCATTCATACAGAGGCTGGCATCTTTTGTTGTATTTTTTGCTTTTTTACAAAAAAGAGAACTGCGGTGCGAGTCAGCTCCGCACAGCAGCCCTCTTTTTTCCAATCAGATATTGCCGAACTCGCTCAGTTCCAGCTTGTCGTTGTGGGTCTCGGCCCAGCGGACGGCCCAATCAGAGGTGAACAGCAGCAGACGGTTGCCCTTCATATCCTCCACAGCCTTGGTATCGCTGGTCAAATCCAGGTCGCGCAGGTTGTAGGTGTCGGGGTCGTTCTTCACCCAGCGCAGCTGCTCAAAGGGCAGCTGCTGCATCCGGATCTCCACGTTGTACTCGGTGTTCAGGCGGTACTCCAGCACTTCCAGCTGCAGCACACCGACCACGCCGACCACCACTTCCTCCATGCCGCCGCCGACTTCGCGGAAGATCTGGATGGCACCCTCCTGGGCGATCTGCTCCATACCCTTCACGAACTGCTTGCGCTTCATGGTGTCCTTCTGCTCGATGCGGGCAAAATGCTCCGGTGAGAAGGTGGGGATGCCCGCAAACTCGACCTTCTTTTTGCCGGTGCACAGGGTGTCGCCGATGGAGAAGATGCCCGGGTCAAACAGGCCGATGATATCGCCCGCGTAGGCCTCATCCACGATGGCGCGATCCTGCGCCATCAGCTGGGTGCCGGTGGCCAGCTTGATGTTCTTGCCCTCCTGCACGTGGTAAGCCTCCATGCCGCGCTCGAACTTGCCGGAGCAGATGCGCATAAAGGCGATGCGGTCACGGTGGGCCTTGTTCATGTTGGCCTGGATCTTGAAGATGAAGGCCGAGAACTCGTCACGGCAGGGGTCCACCGGCTCGCCGGTCAGGCTGTCCACACGGGCCAGCGGGGTGGGGGTGAGCCGCAGGAAGTTTTCCAGGAAGGGCTCCACGCCGAAGTTGGTCAGAGCAGAGCCAAAGAACACTGGGCTCAGCTCACCGCGCAGCACCTTGTCGAGGTCAAATTCCTCGGCAGCGCCGTCCAGCAACTCGATCTCGTCCACCAGCTGCTGGTGCAGGTAGGGGGTCAGCAGCTCGTCCAGTGCGGCATCGCCCAGTTCGGCCTCGGTCTCGTTGACCTTCTTCACGCCGTTGGCGCGGCCGTCGCTGGAGAAAGCCAGCACCTTGCGGGTGTTGCGGTCAAACACGCCCTTGAACTCCTTGCCGCAGCCGATGGGCCAGTTCATGGGGTAGGTCTTGATGCCCAGGATCTCCTCGATGTTTTCCATCAGCTCAAAGGGATCGCGGGCTTCGCGGTCCATCTTGTTGATGAAGGTGAAGATGGGGATGTGACGCAGGGTGCAGACCTTGAACAGCTTGATGGTCTGGGCCTCAACGCCCTTTGCCGCATCGATGACCATGACAGCGGAGTCCGCTGCCATCAGGGTGCGGTAGGTATCCTCCGAGAAGTCCTGATGGCCCGGGGTATCCAAAATGTTCACGCACTTGCCTGCATAGTTGAACTGCAGGACAGAGGAAGTGACAGAAATACCGCGCTGCTTTTCGATGTCCATCCAGTCGGACACAGCGTGCTTGGCGCTCTGCTTGCCCTTGACGGAACCGGCCTGATTGATGGCTCCACCGTACAGCAGCAGCTTTTCGGTCAGGGTCGTTTTGCCGGCATCGGGGTGGCTGATGATCGCAAACGTCCGGCGGCGCTCGATCTCTTCACGATTTGTCATATATTGATTTCTCCTGAATCAGAATGGCTCTTTATTCGGTCAATCTCACGTTACATTGGTGATTCTCCGTAAACTGGCTTGCCCTCTCAGTCTGCTTCGCAGCCAGCTCTCCCAAAGGGAGAGCCGGTTGCTGCTCCAGGTACAGGCCCTGCAGATCTGCAGCACTT
Source organism: Faecalibacterium sp. Marseille-Q4137 (assembly GCF_017377535.1). Lineage (NCBI taxonomy): Bacteria > Bacillati > Bacillota > Clostridia > Eubacteriales > Oscillospiraceae > Faecalibacterium > Faecalibacterium sp. Marseille-Q4137. The sequence continues at coordinate 66,132 of NZ_JAFREK010000008.1, read as the reverse complement.
CTCCTTCCAGATGCGTTGGCTCCCCCTTCGGGGGAGCTGGCAAAGCCGACAGGCTTTGGCTGAGAGGGCAAGGATGCCAAAATTACACACAACTTATATTTTACCAGCAATTCCACCTAGATGCAAGAGTTTTTGTTATTTTTTCAGGAGGAAGCAGGGCAAGGGGGCGGTATCGGCCCAATTGGCGAAACCGCAGACAAGGGCGGTGCACTGTTTCAGGGGCCGGGAGCGCATCCACTGAAGGATCTCGGTCTTTTCGTCGGAACCGATGACCTTGCCGCTGTACAGGATGGCGCTGAGCACCCCGCCGGGCCGCAGAGCCTCGAGGGCGGCTTCCAGCGCCGGGATGCTGCTTTGTGCGCGGGAGAACACCCCGTGGTCGGCACCGGGCAGCCAGCCGAAGTTGAACATCACGGCATCAACGGTGCCGGGCTGCACATATTGTAAGAGGTTGGCGTGGCTGTCGCAGTGAAGCTCTGCCGCAAGGCCCTTCCGTGCAAGGTTCTGCCGGGTGGAGGCAATGGCTTCCGGCTGGATGTCAAAGCCCAGCACCCGGCCGCCTTCACCCACAAGGCGGCAGAGAAAGGCCGTGTCGCCCCCGTTGCCGCAGGTGGCATCGATGCAGAGCCCCGGGTCAGTCAGCCGCGCGGCGAGGAAGTCCTGCACAAGCTTCACGGCCGTCAGGTCGGGGGTGCGGCGGCGGCACAGGCCGCTGCCCTCTGCCGCAAAACCAAACTTTGCCCAGAAAGCCAGCTCCCCCGCATCGGCAGGCAGAGGAGCCGTGAACACCGTGGCCATCTCTTTGTCATAGCCGCCCAGGCTACGCAATACCTCTTTTAACAGGTAGGAGCCGTAGCCCTTGCGCCGCCATTCCGGCACAATGGTCAGGGCAGTGATGTCCGCGCCCTGCTCCGTGGGCCGGGCCTGGCAGGTGCCAATGATGGTTTTCTCTTTATACAGGGCATAACCGCCCGGAATCTTTTCCAGTTTCATAATTTGCTCCTTTCGCGAGCTTGCCCTCTCAGTCTGCTTTCGCAGACAGCTCTCCCAAAGGGAGAGCCTATTGTGGCTCCGAATAAGGCCCCTGCAAATCAGCGATTGCTCGCCTGTCAGATGTGTTGGCTCCCCCCTTCGGGGGAGCTGGCATCGCGCAGCGATGACTGAGAGGGTCGTTCTTAAAATACCAAGCCCCCGCGCCGCTGTCAAGGCTTCCCGCTGCGACCTTATTTCACATATTCTTCACCCGGTCAGCGATTCCTTTTCACAATTACCGGATACAATAGAAACAGTTCCAAGGAGGTGCGGCAGAAGCGCCCCCTCCGAACCATTCCCTTTGAGAAAGGAAGTAACCAGTATGGATAACGAGAACAAGTGGGAATACGATTATTCCTCTGAACATAGCCAGACCGGCGAGACCGGCTACCCCAACGTTGGCTCCTCCGGCATGAACACCGCCAACACGGCAGGCACCTACGGCGAGGCCGCACAGGCTGCCCCCCAGGCCGAGCCGAACAGCGGCAGCGATGGCGGCGCGGTGCCGCCTCCGGAAGGCCCCCGGTATCAGGCCGCACAGGGAAGCCCCAAACAGCCCCCCAAGAAGCGCCGCCGGAAAAACGGCAATATCGCCCGCAGTGCAGTTGCGCTGGTGCTGGCCGCAGCCATGGGCTTTGTCGGCGGCTTTGTGGGAGCCCAGGTGGGCAACACAGGCGGCAAAGTGGTCATTCAGCAGGTGGCACCTTCCTCCACGTCCAGCAGTGATTCCGGCTCTGCCTCTGCGGTGAACACCGCTTCCGGCATGACCACCGCTCAGGTCTCTGAGATGGTCAGCCCCAGCGTTGTGGTCATCACCACCGAGCAGGTGGTCTACTCCCAGTGGTCCTGGTACGGCCAGAACCAGGTGGAGAGCGGCGCAGGCAGCGGTGTCGTGATCAGCTCCGACGGCTATATCCTGACCTGTGCACACGTTGTGTCCGGCGCATCTAACATCACCGTAACCATCGGCGATACCGATTACCCCGCCACCGTGGTAGGCGAGGATGACACCAGCGACGTGGCTGTCCTCAAGATCGATGCCACTGACCTGACCCCCGCCACCGTTGGCAACAGCGACAGCCTTGCCGTGGGCGAGAGCGTGCTGGCCGTGGGCAACCCGCTGGGTGAGCTGGGCGGCACCGTGACCAGCGGCATCGTCAGCGCCCTGAACCGCAGCGTGACCATCCAGGGCACCAGCTCCACCAACACCATGTCCCTGATCCAGATGGATGCCTCTGTCAGTCCCGGCAACTCCGGCGGCGGCCTGTTCAACATGAACGGTGAGCTCATCGGTCTGGTCAACGCAAAGTCTTCCTCCAGCGATGCGGAGGGTCTGGGCTTCGCCATCCCCATCAACGATGCCATCAAGGTGGCACAAGATCTGCTGGAGAATGGCTATGTCTCCGGCCGCCCCTACATGGGCATCACCTATCTGGCTGTGACCGATGCCCAGACCGCCGCACAGCTCAACGTCACTGCCTACGGCGTTTACGTTGTGGATGTTGTGCAGGGCGGCCCCGCCGACAAGGCCGGTCTGAAGACCGGTGACCGCATCGTAAGCATCGACGGCACTGAGATCGCCCAGAAGGACGACCTTGGCACCCTGATCCAGCAGCATGCCGCCGGTGATACCCTTTCCATCACCGTGGCCCGGGAAGGCCAGATGCAGACTGTCAGCCTGACTCTGGGCGAGAAGAATGCCCAGACCCAGCAGGCACAGAAAAACTCCTGATTTTCCCCAATCTTTTTCCTGATCCATAAATCAAAGATCCCCTGACCGGCGTGAACTGGTCAGGGGATTTTCAATTGCAGGTTGTCAAGCAACGGCAGACCGTATTTTTACACCTGCCCGAACACGGTGGCGCTCAGGGGCAGGAGGACGGTCTGGCCGGTGCAGATGCGGCTGCTGCCCCGCCACAGGCTGGAGGAGATGCCGTCGCTCAGCAGCTTCCAGCTGCCGCCGGGCAGGGTGACGACCTGCGTCGTCTCGGTGGGGTTATAGTAGACGCACAGGGCGCTCCATGCCGCGCCGTCGCCCCACTGGGCAGGGAGCCGCCAGCCCACAAGAGGCTGTTCCAGCGGGAAGAACTCGATGGCGGCAGGGCTGGCCTTGTCCAGCGCGCCCAGCCGGGGGAACGCCGCCCGCAGACCAATGAGCCCGCGGTAGTAATCCACAAGGCTGTGGAACTGTTCGGCCCGGTGCCAGTCCAGCCGGTTGAGGGCCGGGCTGGAGCGGTAGCTGTTGCCCTGCCCCTTCTTGGTTCGGGCAAACTCCTCGCCCGCCTGCCAGAAAGGCAGGCCCATGCTGGTCAGGTAGATGCCCGCTGCCAGCCGGTTCTGGGCCAGCGCGGTCTTGTCCACAGCGGCAAACTCCGGGCGGGCGTAGCGCACCATCAGGAGCTTATCCCACAGGGTGAAGTTGTCGTGGGCCGAAACGTAGCTGATGATCTGCCCCGGGGCGTGAGGCGGCAGCTTTTCACTGCGGCACCACGCTGCCACCGAAGCACCGATATCCCAGAAACTCCCGGGCTTGCCCTCCACAAAGCCCGGCTCCCGGGCATCGAAGCAGCCGCCCTTGATGGCATCCCGGGTGTTGTCGCAAAAGATGCCGATGCGCTCGTTCAGCATATTCAGGTTGTTCTTGTTGGCCTCGTACCGGTGCAGGGCGCTGCAGCCGCCCTGCCACGGCTCACCGTACATCAGGATATCCCGCCCGCCGGGCAGTTTGTCCAGTTCAGCCCGGAGGAGGTTCATGGTCTCCACGTCATACAGGCCCATCAGGTCAAACCGGAAGCCGTCGATGTGATATTCCCGTGCCCAGTAGAGCACCGAATCAATGAGATAGCGCCGGGCCATGGGCCGCTCGGAGGCAAACTCGTTGCCGCAGCCGCTGCCGTTGGAGAGGGAACCGTCGTCGTTCTGGCGGAAGTAGTAGAGGGGCACCACCCGGTTCAGCACATTGTCGGAGCGGTACATGTGGTTATACACCACGTCCATTACAACGCCGATGCCCGCCGCATGGAGGGCCGCGATCATCTGCTTGCACTCCCGCACCCGCACCTCACCCCGGGTGGGGTCGGTGGAGTAGCTGCCATCGGGCACATTGAAGTTGGTGGGGTCGTAGCCCCAGTTATACTGCCGGGTCAGGGGGCGGCTCTCATCCACGCTGCCAAAATCGAAGATTGGCATGAGCTGAACATAGCTCACCCCCAGCCGTTTGAGGTAATTCAGGCAGGTAGGGTGGATGCCGTCGCTGCTCAGGGTCGTGCCCTGCTGGGTAAAGGCCAGAAATTTGCCCCGCCAGGCTGTGTGCACACCGCTGGCCGGGTCTTGCGAGAAATCCCGGACGCTGACCTCCCACACACTGCGGCGGGCCGGTGGGATCACTGGCCGCACATCCCGCTCCCAGCCCTGCGGGTCTACCCGGGCCGGGTCAAAGATCATGCTGCGCACCCCGTTCACCCCAGCCGCGCGGGCGTAGGGGTCCGCTGCATTGCAGGTGCCAAACGGGGTGGTAAGGGTGAAATCGTAGTATTTTCCGTGCTGGTCGCCGGGCAGATAGATGCTCCACACACCCTTGTCCTGCTGCTGCAGGGGCAGGGTGCCCACACAGGCCCCGCCGGTGCCCCGGCGGTACAGGTTCACTGCTGCCTGTTTTGCCGTGGGAGCCCACAGGCGCAGGTGTGTCCCGGCGGGGGTATACTCCACCCCCAGCGGGCCGTAGTATTCCGTCTGGCGGGCAAAGGCTTCGCTCTCAAACAGCGTCTTCCATTCAGCAGGTGTTCTTGGCTCCATGGCAATTCATCCTTTCATTTGACAATAGTGTAACGAACTTTGTCCTTTATTTCAACCCTTTCCTTGCAAAACGTACCAGACTCCACTATACTGAAAGAAAAAGCACTGCACGGAGGGAAGTTTTATGGCATACACCGATGATTGGGAAAGTCTGATGAACGGCGTGTTCGGCCCGGGGGGCAGATTCAAGGCCGCCCCCGGCACTTCTGCACCCAAAACAGGCGGCAGCGCCGCCCTGCCTGACCTGAACGCGGCGCTTCTGGAACAGCAGAAACGGCTGGACGAGCTGTTGAAGCAGCAGAACGCCCAGCTCAGGACCCAGAGCGATGCCACCGCCGCCGCGCTGGAAAGCAGCCGCCAGATGCTGCGGGACATGGAGGACGAAGGCCTGCTGGCCAGGGGCACCACCGACGTGAAGCCGGAGCACCTGGGCAGCTTTGAAGGCCTTGCCGCCGAGGTCAAGCAGACGGTGCTGGGGCAGGATGCTTTTGTGGACAGCGTGGTGCGGGCCATGCGCCGCCCCTTTGTGCTTGGCACCGAAGCCCCCGCTGCCCGCAACGTCATTCTGCTCACAGGCGGGGCAGGCACAGGCAGGCATTTTGCACTGGAAGAAACCGCCCGCTGCATGGCGGCCCGGGGTCTTTTGCAGAGCGACAGGATCGCCACGCTGGATCTGGCCCTTTACCCCAATTCCGGAGCCGAGAAGCTCTTCCTGCAGGACCTCTACGCCGCCCTGCACGCACCCGGGGAGATCCTTGCCTTTGAGCACTACGAGAGCTGTTATCCCGGCTTTCTGAAGACCCTGTCTGATCTGGCCGTCAAGGGCAGCGCCCCCCTGTCCAGCCGGTATCTCGTGAACAAAGAGGGCATCCTTGTGGATGCAGGCACGGCGCTGGCCCCGGGAGCCGTCAGCCGTATCGACCCCTGCGGCAAATACCTCATCTTCTACTCCCACAAGGGCCGGGAGGCACTGGCTGACAAATTCGGTGCGGCGCTGGTGTCGGCACTGGGGGATGTCTGCGAGACGGCCTCCTACACCCGGGAGGATCTGGCCGCCCTTGCCGCACAGCAGCTCAACGGGCTGGCCCAGAAGATCCGCACCCGGCTGGGGCTGACCCTTTCCGCCGGGGCCGACGTGCGGGACTATGTCGCAGCTCAGTGCACCGCACAGAAGGGTGCGGCAGGCCTTTCCGCGTGCACTGACCGCATCTTCCGCGCCCTGAGCGAATACTGCCTGCGGACCGATGAAACCCTTACCGGCACCGTGACCCTGACCGCCGGGCCGGAAGGGGTGCTGTTCCGCCTGAACGACGACGCAGACCAGCCCCTGTTCGACCTGCTGCCCGCCGCCTACACCGGTGCGCTGGATGCCATCCGCGCCGAGATCAACGAGCTGGTGGGCCTTGCCCCGGTCAAGGAATATGTGTTCGGTCTGGCCGACAACCTGCAGGTGCAGCAGCGCCGGGCCGCCGCCGGGCTCAAGACTGCCAGCCTTTCGATGCACATGATCTTCACCGGAAACCCCGGCACCGGCAAGACCACCATTGCCCGGCTGGTGGCGAAATACCTGAAAGCCATCGGTGCCCTCAAGGGCGGCCAGTTGGTGGAGGTGACCCGTGCCGATCTGGTGGGCCGCTACACCGGCCACACCGCCCCCCTGACCAACAGCGTCATCGAGAGCGCCCTGGGCGGCGTGCTCTTCATTGACGAGGCATACAGCCTTTACCGCGGCGAACAGGACAGCTTCGGGCTGGAAGCCATCGACACGCTGGTGAAGGGGATGGAGGATCATCGGGATGAGCTGGTGGTCATTCTGGCAGGTTACACCAGGGAGATGGAGACCTTCCTCACCGCCAACAGCGGCCTTGCCAGCCGTTTTCCCAACCGGATCGAGTTCCCGGACTACACCGCCGTGGAGCTGCTGCAGATCACCCAGGTCCTTGCCAAAAACAAGGGCTACACCCTGGCCGAAGCCTGTACCGAACCCCTGCTGGGCTATTATGCCCGCTGGCAGACAGCCGATGCCCGCACCGCCGGCAATGGCCGCCTTGCCCGGAACACACTGGAAAAGGCCATCTTCCACCAGAGCCGCCGCCTTGTGGCCGAGCCCGCCGCTGCCCTGGATCTGATCCTGCCCAGTGATCTGGAATTGAAAGAACCGTAAACACGCAAAAAAGGACTGCTTTCGCAGTCCTTTTTTGTTATTGATGCTGTTCTGCCAGCCGGGCGGTCATCTCCCGCATTCCCTGCCGCACTTCGGGCGGGGCAACCACTTCTATCTTGCCGCCAAAGCCGCAGACCCAGCCATAGAACTGGTCACTGACGCAGATGGGGACATCGAAATGGAAGCAGCCATTCTCCTCGGGCAGGAACACGGGCGTTGCGCCAAAGCGCTCCCGCATGGCACCTTCCAGATCCGCGGTGCACTGCAGGGTAACGCGATGCTCCGGCCCGCCGTACATTCCAAAGTGCTTGCGCAGATAGGCAGGCAGGTCAAGATCCGCAAACTGCTCCTGACCCCGCCGGGGCGCATCCAGCACCCGGACCCCGCTCATCTTGTCCACCCGGTAATGGCGGATGCCCTTTTCATCGGCAAAGGCAATGAGGTAGTAACACCCGTTCTCCCAGGCCAACTGCCACGGGCTGACGGTCCTTTTCTCTTTCTCGCGGCTGTCGGCTTTTCTGTAGAGGAACTCCACCATTTTACCGTTGTTGATGGCCTCGTGCAGGGCATCGATGCTGTACAGCAGGCTCTTGCTGTCGGTCTTGGGACGGCCCTCCACATAGACCTGACGCTGCAGCTGGCTGCCCTCGTAGTTGGAGCAGAGCTTTTCCAGCTTGTGGATCAGCCGCCTGCTCGTGGTGCCGGATACCACCCGGCTTGCCTGCACGGCATCCACCAGCAGCTTGAGCTCCGCCAGATCAAAGGTGCGGCTGGCAAGGAAATACCCGCCGCCCCGGCCCCGGCGCAGCTTGATATCATAGCCCAGCGCACCCAGTGCCTCAATATCGCTGTACACGCTCTTGCGCTCACAGCGGATGCCCTGCGCCTCCAGCAGCTCCACCAGCTGCGGCACGTTCAGCAGGTGGTTTTCATCGGTCTGCTGCTCAAAAATGCGCAATAGCGCCAGCAGCTTGGATTTCTGGCCTTCCTGTTTGGGCATTCGGTACACCTCATTTTTTCGTGTTGTGCCAAGCCTCTCAGTCTCGCTTCCAGCTCTCCCCAGCAGGGGAGCCAGGAGAAACAGCAGTGCTGTGTGCTGAAAAGGTTACGGCGCTTTCTTATCAAACGCCGCGCGGCGCTGGGTGGACAGGCGGAACATCTCCTCCAGCTTTTCCCGGTCATCGGCCACAAGGGCGTTGCGCATCTCGTTCAGCGCCCCGCTGAACTGGTCGATCTCGGAGATGAGGTTTTCTTTGTTCCAGAGGAACAGCTCCGCCCACATCTTATCGTTGATGCGTGCAATGCGGGTCAGGTCCCGGAAAGAATCTCCGGTGTACTCGCACAGCGAGGTATTGTCGTTGGCGCACATCAGGCTGACGGCGATAGCATGGCAGAGCTGGCTGACATAGCCGATCATCCTGTCATGCTCCTGCACGGTCAGGGTGCAGATATGCTTGAAGCCCAGCACCTCGGCCAGCTCCCTGGCCCACTGAACGGCCTCCGGGGTGTTCTTTTCTGTGGGAGTCACGATGAAGTTGGCCGGGGCAAAATTCACCTCGGCGGCGTGCTCCACGCTGGAGGTCTCACGGCCCGCCATGGGGTGGCTGGCAATGAACTCCACACCCGGCCTGCACATAGCCTGAATGGGCTCCACCAGACCGGTCTTTACACCCGACACATCGGTAAAGATGCAACCCTCCTTCAGCAGGTTGCCGTAGGTCCGGAACCACTCGATCAGGGCCGTGGGGTACAAGCCAAAGATGATATGGTCGGCCTGACACACCAGATCCTCAAAATCGTGGGTCTTGCCGCTGGTGATATAGCCGTGGTCGAGGGCATACTGCAGATGGCCCTCGCTGCGGTTGATGCCGTCCACATGGAACCCGGCCCTGCTCAGCTCCAAGGCGTACTTGCCGCCCAGCAGGCCCAGGCCCACAATGAGATAACGCTTTGATTTATCCAACATGTTCCACCTCCGCGCCCAAAGGCTTGATGGCTTCCAGAAAATCCGGCCAGCTCTTGGCAACGGCCTCGGCTCCGCTGATGGGCAGGGCCAGCCCGGCGGCCAGCGCCAGCACCGCAAGGCTCATCACCACGCGGTGGTCGTTGTGGCCGGAAAGCGGCTGCTCCGGGGCATGGAGCGCGCCGGCACAGCCATGGATGGTAATGGTGCCGCCCTCGCTCTCCAGCTGCCCGCCGCAGGCCCGCAGCTCGGTCTCCATGGCCTCGATGCGGTCACTCTCCTTGATGCGGAGACGTTCGGCGTTGCGGATGACTGTGGTGCCCTCACACAGCAGGCCCAGCACCATCAGCACGGGGCCCAGGTCGGGGCAGTCGGCAAGGTCGATGTCCGTTCCGTGGAGCGGGGCCTTTTCAAACACCACGCCCTGCCCGGTGCGGGTGAATCTTGCACCGCACCGCCGGAGGATCTCCAGAATGGCGGCATCGCCCTGCAAGGTCTCCTCAGACAGGCCGGTGATGGCCACACCGCCGGTCACAGCGCCCAGCACGGCAGGAAAGGCCGCCTGGCTGTAATCGCCCTCCACGGTGTGATCACCGGGAAGATAGTGCTGCCCGCCGGGAATTTCCAGCGTGTTTTCATCCAGCCAGCGGCTCTCCACGCCAAAGGCGTGCTGCACCGCGCGGGTCATATCGATGTAGCTCCGGCTCTCCACAGGCGGGATGAGGTGCAGGGTGCTGGTGCCGCCCAGCAGGGGCAGGGCAAACAGCAGCCCGCTGATGAACTGGCTGGACACGTTGCCCGCCAGCTCGTATCCGCCCGGGGTCAGGGCACCTTCCACAGTCAGGCGGTCCGCGCCCTGCTCAAAACGCAGGCCCTGCTGCTGATACAGCGTTTTGTAGACCGACTGGGGCCGCTCCATCAGCCGCCCACGGCCTGTAAAAGTCACTTCCTGCCCGGTCAGGCTGGCCAGCGGGATGAGGAAGCGCAGGGTGCTGCCGCTCTCACAGCAGTCCACGGGGGCATCAACCGGCAGAAAGCGGCCCAGCCCCTCCACCACCGCGTCGTTTTCCCCGGTGGTGACACGGGCGCACAGCCGGGCCGCCGCACCCAGCGTGGCGGAGATATCCTTGCTGAAAGCAAGATGATGGAGATGGGAGGTTCCCTTTGCCAGCGCCGCGCAGAGCACCGCCCGGTGAGCCATGCTTTTGCTGGGCGGCGCGGCGATGTTGCCGCCCACCGTCCGGCTTGATTTTATCGTAATGTTCATCGTGTTACTTTACCTGGCTCGCCCTCTCCGTCAGCGCTTTGCGCTGCCACCTCTCCCAAAGGGCGAGGCCTTGGCAGTCCACCGCAAGGTCTGTGGTTTCGCCAGAGGCTCTCCCTTTGGGAGAGCTGGCAAAGCCGTCAGGCTTTGACTGAGAGGGTGAGGCCGTTCATCGTGTTACATATCCCGGCCAATGGCCCCTGCGACCTGACGGCACTTTGCCATAGCCTGTGCAAAGGCATCCGGGGTCAGGCACTGTGCGCCATCGCTCCATGCGTGGCGGGGATCATAGTGGACTTCCACCTCCAGACCGTCGGCACCGGCGGCCACAGCGGCGATCATCATCGGCTCAACCAGATTGGCCTTGCCGGTGGCGTGGCTGGGGTCCACGATGATGGGCAGATGGGTCTTTTCGTGGATGATGGGCACAGCAGAGAGGTCGAGGGTGTTGCGGGTGTACTTCTCAAAGGTGCGGATGCCCCGCTCGCAGAGAATGACCTGCTCGTTGCCGCCGGCCATGATATACTCTGCGGACATGATCCACTCCTCGATGGTGTTGCACAGGCCGCGCTTGAGCAGAACAGGCTTGTGCATCTTACCCACGGCCTTGAGCAGCTGGAAATTCTGCATGTTGCGGGCACCGATCTGTACCACGTCCACATATTCCTCAAACTCCGGGATCCGGTCCTCGCTCATCAGCTCGGACACGATGGGCATTCCGGTGGCCTCCCGTGCCTTGACCATATCGAGGATGCCCTCGGTCTCCAGACCCTGGAAGGAGTAGGGAGAGGTGCGGGGCTTATAAGCGCCGCCGCGGAACAGGCTTGCACCGCCCGCCTTTACGCCGTTGGCAATGCGCAGTGCCTGCTCTTCCCCCTCGATGCTGCAGGGGCCTGCCATCACGGCGATCTTCTCGCCCCTGCCGATCTTCACGCCGCCGCAGTCGATGATGGAATCGGCGGGGTGGAACAGGCGGTTGGCTCGCTTATAGGGAGCGGACACGCGGGTGACGTTGTCGATCCAGGGGTTGGCCAGCACGTCACGCTCATCGATCTTGGTGGTATCGCCCACCAGACCGAACACATTGTAATCCTTGCCGGTGATCAGGGTCACATCCAGGCCCTGCTTCTCGAATTTGTCTACGATCTTTTCCAGCTCTTCCTTGGGGGTGCCTTTTTTGGTCGAAATGATCATCTTGTTTCTTTTCCCTTCTGTTTTGTCTCTATGCTTTCCGTTTTGCTGCACAGCCTGCCCTACTTGCCAAGGGCTCCCCCTTCGGGGGAGCTGGCGAGCGAATGCGAGACTGAGAGGGTTGTTACTGCACCAGGTGCGTCTGCGCGCCGCCATCCAGCCGGAGCAGCTGCACAAGGTAGGCGCAGGCATGGAGATATCCGCTGACCCCCTCGCCTGCAAAGCGGCCCTGACAGCCAAAGGAGACCACATCCACGCTGCGGAAGGGCTCCTTGCCGCTGGGGTCGGCCAGCATCACTTCCACGGCGGGCACGCCGCACACCTGCAGCGCTTCCAGAATGGCCACGCTGTAATAAGCGTAGCCGCCCGGGTTGAGGATGATGCCATCGGCCCGGCCTGCCGCCGACTGGATCTCATCGATGAGGTCACCCTCGTGGTTGGACTGAAAAAAGTCCACCTGAACATCCATCTGGGCACAGCCCGCCTCGATATAATCCAGCAGTGTATTGAAATCGATCTGCCCCTCCATGCCCGGCTCCGTGAACTGGGTCAGGTTGAGGTTGGGACCGTTAATGACTAAAAATTTCATCCAGCGCCTCCATTGCCGCCGTCACGGCATCCGCAGGGGTGGTCTTGTTGGGGATCACAGCATCCGCTACCGCCAGATAGAGCGGACGGCGCTGGGCTTCCATGGTTTTCAGGGCCTCAGGGCTGGTGGAAAGGGGCCTTCCGCCGCCCACCAGCAGATCTTCCAGCGGCCGGTCGATAAAGAGCACGATGCCGTTGGCGTGGAGCGCCCGGAGGTTTGCCGGGTCTTTGATCACGCCGCCGCCGCAGGAGATGACCTGCCGGTTCTCCCTGGCAAAGCGGGCGGTCTGCGCGGCCTCCAGCTTCCGGAAGCCTGCCTCCCCCTCAGCGGCAAAGATGTCCGGGATGCTCCGGCCGTCGGCCTTGACGATCTCCTCGTCCAGATCCACGAACCGCTTGCCCAGCCGTTCCGCCAGAGCGCGGCCCAGGGTGGATTTGCCCGAGGAGGGCATCCCGATGAGGGCAATGTTCAGCTGTTCCCGCCGCAGTTCGCTGGTCACACGGGCGATCTCGGCACCGGCATCCTCAAACTTGCGGTCGAGGAAAAATTCTGCCGCGTACACTGCCTGCGCCACCAGCATTTCCAGGCCACCGACGGCAACGGGCACCCCCAGCTCCTCGGCCCGGAGGATGAGCTCGGTCTTATCGGGATTATAGATGACATCGATCACGGCTTCCAGCCCGGGCATGGAGGTGATATCCAGGGCGCTCACGCCCACATTGGGGTACATGCCCACCGGCGTGGTGTTGATGATGATCTGCGCCCCGGTGGTCAGGGCCTGAGCATAAGTCAGCTCTCCCTTTTCGGGGTCTGGATGGCGGCTGACGGTATAGATCTGTTTCGCGCCCCGGTCATGGGCCACGGCCCATGTGGTGTTGTGGGTGCCGCCGGTGCCCAGAATGAGCACAGTCCTGTCCTTGAACTCCACCCCGTGTGCATCGCACAGATAGGAGAAGCCGGGGTAATCGGTGTTGTAGCCGTAGAGCAGGCCGTTCCTGTTGACGATGGTGTTCACGGCGTTGATGGCCTTGGCGTGGGGGTCGATGTAGGAGCAGTACTCCATGACCACCAGCTTATAGGGGATGGTGACATTGATGGCCCTGAACTGCCGCCGGGTCAGAAAGGCCCGGACTTCCTCTTCCGTGGGCAGGGGGCACAGGTCGTACCGGTAGCCGCAGAGCATCTCGTGGATGACCTTGGAGTAGGAGTGGCCCAGCCGCCCGCCGATGAGTCCGTATTCCATTTACAGCACCTCCTTGCGGTAGCCGGTGGGGTCCTCCATCCAGGCCATGCCGTATTTTGCGGTGAGCAGGTCGCCCACGGCCAGCGCGGCGGCGCAGGTCTGCACAATGGCGGCCCGGGGCACGATGCAGGGGTCGTGGCGGCCCTGAATGGACAGCTCCGCGTCCTTCTTTGCGATATAATCCACCGTGTCCTGCGTTTTGTAGATGCTGGGGGTAGGCTTGACCGCCGTGCGGAACACCACGGGCATTCCGTTGGAGATGCCGCCGTTCAGGCCCGCATTGTGGTTGGTGGCGGTGACGATGCGCTCCCCCTGCATCCGGAAGGCATCGTTGGCCTCCGAGCCCTTCTGGTCCGCAAAGCCGAAGCCGGAACCGAACTCGATGCCCTTGACCGCCGGGATGGAGAAGGCCAGGTGAGCGAGCTTGCTCTCCACGCTGTCGAAATAGGGTTCACCCACGCCTGCGGGCAGGCCCAGAATGGCGGTCTCCAGCACGCCGCCCACACTGTCGCCCTCGGCACCGGCGGCACGGATGGCAGCTTTCATGGGTTCCTCCACACTGCCGTCCAGCAGGGCAAAGCCCTCGGACTTGTTCAGCAGTTCCTCGGCCTGCGCCGCCAGCGCGGCGGGATCATCCAGCGCAAAGGGGGCATCACTGATCCCGGCACACCGCCCGATGTGAGTCACGATCTCGATTCCGGCCCGGTTCAGGGCTCCCAGCACCAGAGCGCCGCCCGCCACCAGCGCGGCGGTGACGCGGCCCGAAAAGTGGCCGCCGCCCCGGGCATCCTGATAGCCGTGGTACTTGGCGTAGGCCGTGTAATCCGCATGGCCGGGCCGCAGCAGGTCAGCCGTTTTGGCATAGTCGCCGCTGCGGGTGTTCTGGTTTTCGATCATCAGGGCAATGGCGGTGCCGGTGGTGCGGCTGTTGACCACGCCGGATAAAAACTGCACCGCATCCCCCTCCACACGGGGGGTGGAAAGGCCGTCGCCCCGGGCACGGCGCTTATCCATGCAGGCAGCAAGAAAGGCTTCGTCCACAGGCACGCCCGCCGCCATGCCGTCCAGCACCGCACCGACAGCCCTGCCGTGGCTCTCGCCAAAAATGGTCAGCGAAAGGTCGCTGCCAAAGGTGTTTTTCATGGCTTACTCCTCCACACCCAGCAGGGGGCGCAGGCCCTCCACGGGGATGGTCTCGGCCCGCCAGCAGCCCAGACCCGGCACCTTGATCACCGTGATCTGGCCGCCCTGGGCCTTTTTATCGTGCAGCATCTCGGCCAGCACCTTTTCCTTGTTATAGGTGGTGCGGGTGGGCAGGCCGATGCGGCGGTAGACCGCCCGCACCCGCTTCTGCAGCGCCTTGGATTCGATCATGGGCAGCATCCCCAGCGCCACGCACTCGCCATGGAACAGGCCCACGGTGCGGCGGCCCTTGATGCCCTTGACAGCCTCGATGCCGTGGCCGATGGTGTGGCCGAAGTTCAGGGCCTTGCGCATCCCACGCTCGGTCTCATCCTGCTCCACAACGTTCTTCTTGAACCGCAGGCTGCGGTAGATGATCTCGCTGATCTGGGTATCGATATCGCCTTTTTCAAAGATGGCAAACAGCTCAGGGTCCGCCAGCAGGCCCGCCTTGACCGCCTCCGCCAGGCCGTTGATGTAGTGGCGGCGGGGCAGGGTGGAAAGGGTGGCCGGGTCCACGATGACCAGCTTGGGCTGCCAGAACGCGCCCACGATGTTTTTGGTATCGCCCAGATCCACAGCGGTCTTGCCGCCGATGGAGGAATCGATCATGGAAAGGGTGGTGGTGGGGCAGTTGATAAAATCGATGCCCCGCATGTAGATGGCAGCGGCAAATCCGGCCAGATCACCGACCACGCCGCCGCCCACGGCCACCACCAAGTCGCCGCGGCCCATGTTGAACTCCAGCATCTGCCGGAGCACCGTTTCCAGGACCTTGAAGCTCTTGCTGGCCTCGCCCTGCGGCACCGTGATGATGGTGGATTCCCGGCACTGGTCGGCCACGCGCTGAGCATACTCGGCAGGCACGCCGCTGTCGGTGACAACGGCCACCTTGCGGTCCAGCCGGGCAAACTGGTACAGATTTTCCAGTGCACCGTTTTTCAGGATGATATCATAACTGCGCTCGCCCAGATTCATGGTGAGCTTTGTCCCGATGAAATCGCTCATTTCGTATACACTCCTAACAGCCGTACCGTGCGGCAGACATGATTCAGCTCGCGCAGCAGCGCGGCGGTCTTTTCGGCGGCGGGGTCTCCCACCAGCTCGACATAAAAATAATAATCAAAGGGGACGTGGGGCAGCGGGCGGCTCTTGATGGACTCCATATCGTAGCCGCTGGCACCGATGACCTGAATGACCTCGGCCAGCTTGCCGGGCTTGTTGTCCAGCGTGAACAGCAGGGAGAACCGGTTGCCCGCCGTGGGCTTTTCGCGGCTGAGGACGATGAAGCGGGTGGTGTTGTCGCCATCGGTGTTGATGCTGGGCACCAGCACCTCCAGCCCGTACAGGGCGGCCGTTTCCACGCTGGCAATGGCCGCCTTGGTCCGGTCGCCGCTCTCCGCCACAAACTTTGCCGCCATGGCCGTGTTGGGCATGGCCGTGGCAGGCAGGCCGAACTGCTTCAGGAAGGTCTCGCTCTGGGCAATGGCCTGCTGGTGGCTGTACACACGGGTCAGGTCGGAAAGCTGGGTACCGGGCAGCACCAGCAGGTTCTGGGAGATGGGCAGGTCGTAGACATCCACCACCCACAGATCCGGGTGGTTGTAGCACAGATCCAACACAGCGGAAACATCGCCTGCGTGGCTGTTTTCAAAGGGCACCACGCCGTGGGCGGCATCGCCCTTCTCCACGGCATCGAACACCTCATCCCAGGTGGGGCAGCTCACGGCCTCGGCATGGGGAAAGAGCGCCCGGAGCGCGATGTGGGCAAAAGCACCTTCCACGCCCTGATAGGCGGCGCGGTTGCGGCCCAGCACCTCGGCCTCGTACTGCTTGGCCACGTCCATCATGTTCTGCACATGGTCCCGGTAATAGGGGCGCAGGGCCGGGTCCCCGATCCGCGCTTCGGCCTTGTCCAGCACCACCTTTTCGCGGGCGGCATCAAAGATGGGCAGGCCGTGGGCCTTTTTGTATTCCGCCACGCTGAGCACCGCCTTCATCCGCCGCTCAAACAGGGCAGCCAGCTGGGCATCCACCGTGTCGATCTCCCGGCGGGCCTGTTCCAGTGCGTCCATCATTCCACATCCTTTGCATTTCGTGATACTGGATTAGTATACCATAACTCGGACACGGAAACAACAAAGGGCGCACGGTTTCAGGGTGGACAACTTTTCAACTAGCACCTGTAAAAAGCGAATAGAATTGAAGAGGTGCCGCCCGTGGCAGCACCTCTTCAGCGTTTCAGATCTTCCCGGCTTCGCGCCGTTCCATAGTATCTCCCATAGGGGTTTTCCAGCTCAGCGGCACGGGGCGGAACAGCCGCGGCAGGCGGTTCCGGCGCGGGGGCCGGGCGGCGGGGCGCGCCTTTTTCCCGGCGCAGGATACGAAACCGCATCGGCTCACCTCTCCGCTTCCACGGTGGAGACTGCCCCGGCGGTCAGTGCCTGCCAGAGCTCCTCGCCTCCCGCAAGGTTCTCCTCGGTGCCGGTGTTCCAGGCTCCGCGCATCCCGACGTAGAAATCCGCAAGATAGGTCTGGCTGTCGCCGCCCTGGGCGTGGGTGGTGTCGGCGCGGTACTCGCCCAGGTCCAGCCCGGTCAGCACCGGGCAGTCCGTCCAGCGGTAGACCATGTTCCACCAGTCGCTGTCGCTTCCGGCTTCGGGCAGGGTGCCGTCCAGATACCGCAGGGAGCCGGTGCTCTCCTGAAAGCCTGCCGGGTCATACAGCAGGAACACCGAACTCAGGCCGCCCGCCACATCTGTGGCCAGCTTGGTGGTGCCCGCCATGGTCAGGTAGGCATCGCTCTCGGTCTGGGTATCCCCGGCAGAATAATCCAGCGTGTAGACATTCAGGGTCACGACCGTTTTGCCGTCGCCGTTCAGGTCCTCGCCGTACCGGGCCAGCTGCTCCTGCAGGGCGGTCACGGTGTCATCCGGCAGGTAGTAGGGGGCCACCGCTGCCACATTATAATCGGGCTTGGTGGTAAAGAAATACTGCCCGATGAAGCTGTAAGCCACAAAGGCCGCTGCAATGCCGATCAGGAGGACCCACTTGAGGTTATAATCCCACCAGTTGGCCCAGCGCTCTTTGCGGGTATACTGTTTTTCCGCCCGCGGGGCAAGGTCTGCGGGGTCGATGTCCCGCTCGTAACGATAGCTTGCCATAGTTCTCCTTACAGTTGGGCCAGAATGGTCTGGCGCACGGCATCGGGCAGCTGCTTCTGTTCCGCCTTGCTCATGCCTGCGGTCTGGATGGCGGGCAGGATGCGCACCCGGATATCGCCGGGCGTGGCCCGCAGGCCGTGGCCCTCAAACAGGCCCCGCGCACCGGAGATGGCCACCGGCACCACGGGCACCCCCGTCTTGATGGCAATGCGGAAGGCACCGGCCTTGAACTCGCCCGCGCCGCCCTCTTCGCCCTTGTAGCGGGTGCCCTCGGGGAAGATGACGAAGCTCCGGCCGCTCTCCACGATGGCGGTGGCATCGTTCAGGGCCTTGACGGAAGCGCGGATGTCATCCCGCTTGACGAACACACAGCCCAGCAGCTTCATCCAGCGGTTGAGCAGGGGGATCTTTTCCAGCTCCTCCTTTGCCAGAATGCCGTGGGGCGCGTCCAGCGCGGTCAGCAGGATGGGGATATCATAGTAGCTGCGGTGGTTGCCCACGAACACGCAGGGCCCCGCCGGGATATTCTTCTGCCCTTCCACCGTCATCCGGGCCCCCGTAACACGCAGGATGCCCCGGCTCCAACGGGGGATGTTGGCCTTGACGATCTGCTCCACCGTGTCCAGATCCCCGGCAGCCAGGGCACGCTCGGCCCGGCGCAGGGTGGCATAGTGCACGATCATATAGCCAAACAGATAAACGAATAACGCAATGGTGCGTAAAATGCTCAAATTCCTTTCCTCCTTCCGGCCAAAAAGGCCAGTATCATTGTAACATACTTTGGGACAAAATGGGAGAGAACACACTTTTTTTACAAATACGTGCTTTTTAGCTTGCAAAATCCACAAAATCCGGGTATATTTATAAGCAGAAAGGTAGCACAATGGCATTGCTGCCCATTACAAAAGAGAGGTATTCCGGAACAAATGGGTTTATTTCCTTCTTCTAAAGATTTCAAGGACGGGCCGGGCGTTGAAAAGGACACGCCCCGCAAAACGGGCGTAGGCCGCTTTTTTGAGCTGGTGGGCCGCGATATGAGCGGCATGTTCCTTGCAAACCTGCTCACCTGCATCGGCTTTCTGCCGGTGATCTGCCTGGTGTACATCGGCTTCCTGATGAACAACCTGACCGTGATGATCGTCAGCGCCATTGCGGGCGGCATCCTTGCAGGCCCCGCGCTGGCCGGCATGTATGATACGGTGCTGCGCGCCCTGCGTGACGAGGCCGGTTACTGGTGGACGACTTACCGCCGGGCCTTCCGGCAGAACTTCAAGGCCAGCATCCTGCCCGGCATCCTGTACTGCGTGGTCGTCACAGTGCAGATCTTCCTGGTCTATTTCTGCTTCAACATGCTGTACCACGGCACCAACGTGGGCGTTCCCATGTGGGTGGCCACGGTGCTGAACCTTGTGCTGTTCCACATGCTGTTTTCCTACATGTGGCCCCAGATCGTGCTGCTGGATCAGCCCCTGCGCCTGACGCTGAAAAACAGCCTGAACTGCATGATCGCGTTCCTGCCCCACGCGCTGGCCGCAGCGCTGGTCACCATCCTGTTCTGGGGCCTGGTGATCCTGTGCATGCCGCTGGGCCTGCTGCTGATGCTGGTGTTCGGCTTCTGGTTCCAGTGCGAGATCTGCTGCCAGATCGTCTACGGCGACCTGAACCGGGTGTTCCACATTGAGGAGAGCATCCAGAAGCTCCACGATGCCCAGCTGGAAAAGGAGCTGCGCGCCGAGCGCGGCCAGGACACCCCCGAAGAATAACACTGCGCCGTCCACAGCGCGCAAAGGAGAGAAGTGCGGATGGAACAACGGAACAATCTGGTGCTGCACGGCACCGAGACCTTCTCCCGGGGCGCACTGGACAATGTGGCGCTGGAAAGCGGCGCGGTGGTGCTGGATTCCTCCGCCGGCCGCTACCTGCCCTACGGCAGCTATACCACCCCGGAGTTCGCCATGCCGGCCTTCTGCAACCTGAATGTCAGCTGGAACGCCAGCGCCCCCCACAACACCATGGTCGAGGTGCGCTGCCGGGTCTATGCCGGGAACACCTGGACCGGCTGGCTCAGCTTTGGCAAGTGGGCACCGGATTACCCTCGCTGCAGCATCAAAGCCCAGAGCGAGGACGGGCTGGTGTTCCTGATGGGGGACACCGTCACCGTTGCCACGCCGGGCGGCGGCACCGGCATCCAGCTGCAGGTGAATCTTTCCACCAACGATGACAAGGCAACTCCGGCTGTCCGGCTGCTGGCCGCCGCCGCACGCCCCCTTGCCTGGGAGAAGCACAACGGCCACCCGCTGAACCGGCGGCTCTACCTGCCGGAATACTGCCTGAGCGCCCACGACCCCAGCTTTGGCCGGGAGATGGACCTGCCCCTTGTGATGGCGGCCCTGATGAACCGCTACGGCGAGGATATCCTGCCTGAGGAAGTGGCCTACGCTATGGAGGACAAAGCCACCAGCTCCACCGGTAATGCCGCCTTTGCGGCTGCTGCGGCGGGCTGCTGCGGCTACCCCTGCTGGCAGGCCTGGATGGATCTGGCCGACCTGCGCGCCCAGATCCACGATGACTGCTCCATCGCAGTCCGGGTGGAGCGCCGCATCCGGGGCCAGCGGGACCCCGTGGGGGTCTGGATGGGCCTGCGGGGCTTTGGGCACGATGATGCCGTTCTGGCGGATTTCGTGCTGCTGAACGACCCCACTGCCGACAGCGACGGTGCCGTGAACTGCACCATGGCGCTGACGGATTTTATGCGATATTTCACGGGCCGGGCCATTGCCCTGCGGCCCAAGCAGCGGGAAGTGGCCGCCGACCTGCCCAACCGGGTGCGGTGCGACCTGACCCGCGCCGAGGATGGCAGCTATTTCTTTGAGCAGCGGGGCCAGCAGGACCCGCTGCCGGAGGATTTTTCCGGCTGGGCGGCCTATGCCGTCCACGATGGCGTGGCCCACGCCACCACCGCCCACCGCACCTTCCGCCGGATGGAGCGCACGCCCGAGGGCGGGCTGCTCTTCCCGCCCGAACAGCTGGCCGCAGGCGGCCGCTGCAGCGTGTACGCGGTGGACCAGACCGGGCGGATGCGGGTGGCGGAAGTTCGTCTCCCCGCGCCCCCCAAGCCCGCGGCAGAGCCTGCCGCACCCCAACAGGACCCAAGCACCGTGCAGCCCGGCCTCTGAGCCGGCAGCGCAAAGCGCTTTTCGGGATAGAAACCACAACATAGGGAGGAACACATTATGGCAAAAACGATCATCACCATTGGACGTGAGTACTGCACCGGCGGCAACTACATCGCAGAGGATGTTGCAAACGCACTGGGCATCAAGCTCTACGACAAGGAGCTGATCACCATGGCCGCAAAGCACTCCGGCCTCTCGGAGGAAGCCGTAGCCGCCAGCGAAAAACGCCGCACCCACAGCCTGCTGTACAGCCTGTATACCATGGGCAACGAGCTCCCGCTGGGTGATCAGGTGTTCATCCTGCAGAGCCGCATCATCAAACAGCTGGCCGAGGAAGGCCCCTGCGTCATTCTGGGCCGCTGCGGTGACTATGTGCTGCGGGAGCGCAAGGATGTGCTGCGCGTGTTCATCTACGCACCGGTGGAATGGCGGCGTGAGCTGGCCAAGACCGACCCGTTGGTCAAAGCACACGACGAGAAGGGCATCAAGGAAGAGATCGAAAAGACCGACCGCAACCGTGCTGCCTACTACAACTACTACACCCAGAACCGCTGGGGCGATGCCCACAACTATGATCTGGCCATCAACGCCGCCCTGGGCCGCGAGACCTGCGTCAAGATGATCCTGGACGCTGTCGCCGCCAAGGAAAAGACCATGGCCGAGTGATCCCCGCCGGGCCGGACGGCCCAAAAAACAATGCTGCTTCGTGGGTAGGGTGCTTTTGTGCTCTGCCCACGTTTTGGGCAACGGCATCGCCCTCCTGTTCAAGCATAAACCCTCGTCTATCATTCAACGTCAAAAGGAGAAATCGTGGAAAACAAACAGCTCAATCTTTCCGAATCCGAAAACATCATGGGCACCATGGATGTCAACCCGCTGCTGATCAAGCTCAGCATCCCGATGATGATCTCCATGCTGGTGCAGGCACTGTACAACGTGGTGGACTCGATCTTTGTCGCCCGTGTCAGTGAGAACGCTCTGACCGCCGTCTCTCTGGCCTTTTCGCTGCAGAACATGATGTTCGCCGTGGGCATCGGCACCGGCGTGGGTGTCAACGCCCTGCTCTCCAAGAGCCTGGGCGAAAAGAACCAGTACCGCGCCAACAAGACCGCCGAGAACGGCCTGTTCCTGGCACTGTGCAGCTACCTGGTCTTTCTGGTGCTGGGCCTGACCGTTGTGCGCCCCTACTTCTACGCCCAGACCGCCGATGCCGACATCGCCGAGCAGGGCATCCGCTACCTGACCATCTGCTGCGTGCTCAGCCTGGGCATGTTCATGCAGGTGATGAACGAGAAACTGCTGGCCGCTACCAGCCGCACCACCCTGAGCATGATCAGCCAGCTGGTGGGTGCCATCGTCAACATCATCCTTGACCCCATCTTCATCTTTGGCTACTGCGGCGAGGCTCTGTCCGGCACCACCGGTGCAGCTTTGGCCACCGTCATCGGCCAGTTCTGCGGCGCAGGGGTCTCCTTCTACCTCAACCTCCGCAAGAACCCCGATATCCAGCTGGATTTCAATGGCTTCCGCCCCAGCGCCGAAGCCATCAAGCGGATCTACGTTGTCGGCTTGCCCAGCATCGCCATGCAGTGCGTGGGCAGCGTGATGACCTTCCTGATGAACCAGATCCTGATGGCCTTTACCGCCACCGCCGTGGCCGTGTTCGGCGTTTACTTCAAGCTGCAGAGCTTCGTGTTCATGCCCATCTTCGGCATGAACAACGGTATGGTGCCCATCATCGGCTACAACTACGGTGCCCGCAAGCCCGACCGCGTCAAAAAGACCATCAAGTGCGCCATGTTCTATGCCGAGGCCATCATGCTGGTCGGCTTCCTGCTGTTCCAGTTCCTGCCCGACAAGCTGCTGGGCCTGTTCTCCGCCAGCGAGGCCATGCTGGCCATCGGCAAGCCTGCCCTGCGCATCATCTGCTTCCACTTCCTGCTGGCCGGCATGAGCATCATCCTGTCCTCCACCTTCCAGGCGCTGGGCAACGGCATGTTCAGCCTGATCATCTCGGTCTGCCGCCAGCTGGTGGTCCTGCTGCCCGCCGCCTGGCTGCTGAGTAAGACCGGCAACGTGAATATGGTGTGGTGGTCCTTCGTCATTGCAGAGCTGGTCAGTGTGACCCTGAGCTTTGTGTTCTTTGCCCGCCTGGACAAGAAGATCATCGAGCCCATGTACGACAACGCTGCCGCTGCACAGTAAACTGTTTCAGAACCCGTCCGGCACAAGAAAGGAACGTGACCTTTTATGGCAAAGAAGTTGAAATGGAATCTGATCCTGATGAGCGTGCTCTACCTGGGGCTGGGCATCTTCCTGCTCATGCGGCCCTCCACCGCCCTCAACGTGGTCTGCTACGCCCTGGGCGGCGTGGTGCTGGTGTGCGCCGCCGTTCAGCTGGTGCGCTACTTTGCCGTGGAGCGCGGCATCTTTCAGAGCCAGCTCACCCTCATCTCGGGCATCATCTGCCTGGGCCTGGGCGCGTTCCTGATCCTCCGCAGCGACATCGTGGTGCGCATCCTGCCCATCGTGTTCGGCCTGTTCGTCATCTTCGACAGTCTGGGCCGCATCCAGAACGCTCTGGACCTGCGCCGCTGTGAGTACCCCAGCTGGAAGGGCTTCCTGCTGCTGCCGGTGCTCAGCGTGGTGCTGGGCGTGGTGATGATCCTGAACCCCTTCGGCACCATGGAGACACTGGTCATGGCCATTGGCATCATCCTCATCATCGAGGGTGCCATCAACCTGCTCAGTGCCCTGTACACCGTGCTGGCCATCCGCCGCTTTGCCAAGCTCCACCCCGAGACCCAGTCCATGCTGGAATCCCTGACCGGTCAGGACCTGAACGGTGACGGCGTGATCGCCCCGGACATCGCCCCTGCCGACGTGGAAGCCTCCGCCGTGGAGCTGGATCATGTGGATGAGAGCGCTGAGGTGGAGCAGGAAGAGGATTAAACTCCCTCCGTCATCGCTGCGCGATGCCACCTCCCTCCATGAGGGAGGCTTTGGCCACCCCCATAAAGCTTCCCTCCGAGAAAAGGCTTCCTCTCCGAGGGAGCTGTCGCCGACAGGCGACTGAGGGAGTTTGTAACTAATAGCAAAGGATAAAACTAGAGATGGAAAAATACGATCTGATCATTGTGGGTGCCGGTCCGGCCGGCATCTTCACCGCTGTAGAGCTGCTGCGCCACGGCAGCAAGAAAAAGATCCTGTTGGTGGAAAAGGGCAAGCCGGTGGAAAAGCGCCACTGCCCCAAGGCCGAGCTGGGCCACTGCGTCAACTGCCGCCCCACCTGCGCCATCACCACCGGCTTCTCCGGTGCAGGCGCGTTCTCGGACGGCAAGCTGAGCCTCTCCTATGAGGTGGGCGGCGACCTGCCCAGCCTGATCGGCGAGGAGTTCGCACAGGAGCTCATCCATTACACCGATAAGATCTACCTCGAGTTCGGTGCCGACCCCCATGTGGAGGGCATCTACACCGGCGAGGACATCAAGGAGATCCGCAAGAACGCCATCCACGCCGGCCTGAAGCTGGTGGACTGCCCCATCCGTCATCTGGGCACTGAGAAGGCCCAGCAGCTGTATCTGGCCATCCAGAACTATCTGGCCGACAACGGCGTGGAGATGCTGTTCAGCACCGAGTGCGAGAACATCATCCTGGAGAACGAGGAGTGCAAGGGCGTGTTCATCAAGGGACCCAAGGACGAGGAAGCCCATGCCGTTTATGCCGATACTGTGGTCATCGGCACGGGCCGCCGCGGTGCCGACTGGCTGGAGAAGATCTGCGCCGAGCACCACATCGCCCACAAGCCCGGCACCGTTGACATCGGCGTGCGCGTGGAGTGCCGCAACGAGGTCATGGAAAAGGTGAACAAGGTGCTGTACGAGTCCAAACTCATCGGCTACCCCAAGCCCTGGAAGAACAAGGTGCGCACCTTCTGCCAGAACCCCGGCGGCTTTGTGGCTCAGGAGAACTACGACAACGACCTGGCCGTGGTCAATGGCCACAGCTTCAAGGAGAAGAAGAGCGAGAACACCAACCTGGCCATCCTCGTCTCCCACAACTTCACCGAACCCTTCAACCAGCCCATCGCCTACGCCCAGAAGGTGGGTGAGCTGACCAACATGCTGGGCGCGGGCCACATCCTGGTCCAGCGCTACGGCGACATTCTGGACGGCAAGCGCACCTGGCCCAAGGAGCTGGCACAATCCAACGTCAAGCCCACCCTGAAGGATGCCGTGGCCGGTGATATCACCGCCGCCATGCCTTACCGCGCCATGACCAACATCATCGAATTCATCAAGATGCTGGATATGGTCGTGCCCGGCTTTGCCGCCAACGAGACCCTGCTTTACAGCCCCGAGCTGAAGTTCTACTCCAACAAGGTCAAGATGGACGAGAACCTCGACACCAACATCCGGGGCCTGCACTGCCTGGGTGACTCCTCCGGCTGGACCCGCGGCCTGATGATGGCCTCCGTCATGGGCGTACTCATGGGCCGGAAGCTGGCCGAAAAGGAAGGGTGCTGATTGCATCTTCCCGCCCCTTAAAACGCAAAAAGGGACTGCTCCAGCGGAGCAGTCCTTTTTTGTAATTTCAGCGCAGCTTATTCCGGTTTGGAGAATTTGACGGTCAGCGGGTTCTGGCGGGATCCCGGTTTATTTTGGAATGGTATGTATTTTCTTGCCAGATTCAATTGATTTTTCACCAAAAAATCGGTATACTATTTCCAGAGTACTGTGCGTTGTGCCCAATGCACAGCGCGCACAGGGAGGTATTGCTATGCACGATTCCCCGGGAAGCGTCGTCACCCAGCTGTGCTCCGGGCTCCAGCTTTACAGCGCCGAACGGCGCATTGCGGACTGCATTCTTGCAGATGTAAAGTGGGCCTCGGTCGCCACCTCTGCGGAGCTTGCAAAGGCCAGCCACTCGTCCGAAGCCACGGTCACCCGGCTGTGCCACAAGCTCGGCTACGCAAATTATCGCAAATTCCAACTGGAGCTTGCGCGGGATGTGCTGGAGCAGCAGGAAACGGAGGCCCGCAAAAGGCCCCCCAATGACCCGCTGCATCAGGCCCTGCTCGATCTTCAGAACAACCGTCAGGAGGAGGTTCAGGCCACCATTCAGGCCTTGAACCTTGTCCAGCTGAGAAAGGTGCTTTCCATTCTGCGGGCGGCAGAAATCATTGAGATCGAAGCCAACGGCAGCAGCCTGCCCGTTGCCATGGATGCTTCGCTCAAGCTGGGCAGTCTGGGCAAGCGCTGCATGATCAGCCCGGTACCAGAAAAGGCACGGTCTTTCGCTTCGGCACTGACCCCAAAAGATGCCCTGCTGCTCATTTCCAGCGCAGGCCGCTGCGAGGCGTTGGAGACGGCCGCCCGTGCCGCCAAGAAGAACGGCACACCGGTCATCCTCATCACCTGCGACAAGCGCTCGGCGCTGGCAGGCCACGCCAGCTATACCCTGCTGGCCTCCAACCGTATCCAGCGCATTGCCAGCGATATGCTGCCTTCCCAGCTTTCGGCAGCGCTGGTGGTGGAGGCGCTCTACTACCTGCTGGTGGGCAATTTCGATCTGAATTAAACGCAAAAAAGTCCCGGCCGTTCTGGTCGGGACTTTTTGCTGTGTTTAAGCGATCATGCGTTAAAAACGTACTTGTCCATGCGGTGGAACGCCTCCTCGATGCGGGAACGGGGAGAAGCCAGATTCATGCGCAGGTGGCAGGGGCCAAAGAACATGGTGCCGTCCTGGATGGCAGCGCCCACATCCCAGCAGGCATGCTCCACATCCTCAATGGTCTTGCCGTGGGCCTTGCACCAGTCGGTGCAGTCCACGAACAGCATGTAGGTACCCTGCGGCTTGGAGACGGTCACGCCCTCGAAATGCTTCTCGATGTAATCGCAGGCAAAGTCGATGTTGCCGGTCAACACCTCGCAGAGCTCGTCGGTCCACTCGTAGCCCTCGGGCTTGTAAGCACCGATCAGGGCGTGCATGGAGAGAACGTTCATCATGTTGTAGTGGCTCAGGCTGGACTCTTTTTCCATGCGGTCACGCCACCAGCTGTTGTAAACGATATGGTAGCTGCCCACCAGACCAGCCAGATTGAAGGTCTTGGAGGGGGCATAGAAAGCGGCGGTGCGCTGGCGGGCATCCTCGCTCACAGACTGGGTGGGGATGTGCTTGTTTCCGCTCAGGATGATGTCCGACCAGATCTCATCGGAGACCACATACACATCGTACTTCTTGTACAGCTCCATGGCCTTTTCCAGCTCCCAGCGCTCCCACACACGGCCGCAGGGGTTGTGGGGGTTGCACATGATGGCGGCATGGATCTTTTCCTCTTTCAGGTGCTTTTCCATGTCCTCAAAGTCCATCCGCCACACGCCGTTTTCATCCTTGACCAGCGGGCTGTGGACAGCCTCATAGCCGTTGTTCTTCAGGCTCATGGTGAAACCGATGTAGGTGGGGCTGTGGATCAGGATCTTGTCGCCCTTGGAGCAGACGCAGTTCAGGGCGCTGATCACGCCGCCCAGCACGCCGTTCTCGTAGCCGATGCACTCCTTGGTCAGGCCCTGCACGCCGTTGCGCTTTGCCTGCCACCGGATGATGGAATCGAAGTATTCATCGGTGGGGTTGAAGTAGCCAAACGCGGGGTGGTTGGTGCGCTCGATGATGGCTTCCTGGATGGTGGGCACGGTGGGGAAGTTCATATCGGCCACCCACATGGGGATGGCATCAAAGCCCTCCTTGGGGGCGGCGGGGGCAAAGCCGGTGCCAAGGCCATCCACTGCAATGGCATCCTTGCCGTGGCGGTCCATGATGGAAGTGAAATCGTATTTCATAGCGGTGCTCCTTCTCTCAAAATTTTTATCTGGCCCCACTTTAACACACTTTGCCGCCGGGTGCAAGCAGCCAGCACGTTTCCCCGGATATCGTGCGGAAAAATCACGAATTTTTACGGTAATTGCACGCAAAAAGCCGGTCGGCATACGCCGACCGGCTTTTATTGGTATTGACTTTCCGGATCAGCCCAGCATCTCGTGAGCGGTCTTGCAGATGGTCGCTGCATCCAGACCGTACAGCTTGAGCAGGTCCCATGCGGGGCCGGAGCAGCCGAACTTGTCCTGCACGCCCACGCGGCGAACAGGGGTGGGCAGCTTCTCGCTCAGGACGGCGCAGACAGCCTCGCCCAGACCGCCGATGACGCTGTGCTCCTCGGCGGTGATGACCTTGCCGCACTCCTTGGCGGCCTTGAGGACGATCTCCTCATCCAGAGGCTTGATGGTGTGGATGTTGATGACCCGGGCGTGGATGCCCTCGGCAGCCAGCTGCTCGGCAGCCAGGCGGGCCTCGTTGACCATCAGACCGGTAGCGATGATGGCAATGTCGTTGCCTTCGGTGATCTGCTCACCCTTGCCCAGCTCAAAGTGGTAGGTGGCCTCATCGTGGAACACAGGCACAGCCAGACGGCCGAAGCGCAGGTAAACAGGGCCCTGCATGGCGTAAGCGGCACGCACAGCGGCGCGAGCCTCCACATCGTCTGCGGGGCAGATCACGGTCATGCCGGGCAGGCTGCGCATCAGGGCAAAGTCCTCGCAGCACTGGTGGGAAGCACCGTCCTCGCCCACAGAGATGCCGCCGTGGGTGGCACCGATCTTGACGTTCAGGCGGGGGTAGGCGATCGAGTTGCGGATCTGCTCAAAGGCACGGCCTGCGGCAAACATGGCAAAGCTGGAAACAAAGGGAACATAACCCATGGTGGCCAGACCTGCGGCCACGCCCATCATGTTGCCCTCTGCAATGCCGCAGTCGAAGTGACGGTCCGGGTGCGCCTTGCGGAACATGCCGGTCTTGGTGGCGGCAGCCAGGTCAGCGTCCAGCACCACCAGGTCGTCGTGGCCCTCAGCGGCCAGCTCTTTCAGGGTGTTGCCGTAGCTGTCACGGGTAGCGATCTTCTTCACTTCTGCCATCTTACTTGTCCTCCTCTTCCAGCGCGGCGTAAGCTGCATTCAGCTCCTGCATGGCCTGTGCGTATTCCTCATCGTTGGGGCCCTTGCCGTGCCAGTCAACGGAGTTCTCCATAAAGGAAACGCCCTTGCCCTTGAGGGTATCCAGAATGATGCAGGTGGGCTTTTCGTTCTCAGCGCGGAAAGCGGCGATGGCGCTCTCAATGGCATCAAAATCGTGGCCGTTGATGGTCAGCACGTTGAAGTTGAAGGCCTTCAGCTTCTCCTCCAGCGGGGCGCTGTTCATCACGGTCTCGGTGGTACCGTCGATCTGCAGATGGTTGCGGTCCAGCATGACGCAGAGGTTGGACAGGCCGTAGTGAGAAGCAAACATAAAGGCTTCCCAGCACTCGCCCTCTTCCACCTCGCCGTCACCCAGGATGGTGTAAACATTGATGGGCTTACCGGCGTGCTTGGCCCCCAGTGCCATGCCGCAGGCGGCGCTCACGCCCTGACCCAGACTGCCGGTGGACATATCCACGCCCGGCACACTGTTCATGTTGGGGTGGCCCTGCAGGTAGCTGCCGATCTTGCGCAGGGTCTTGAGGTCCTCCACCGGGAAGAACCCGCGCTCAGCCAGCGCGGCGTACAGCGCCGGGGCCGCATGGCCCTTGGAGAGCACCAGACGGTCGCGGTCAGGGTTCTTGGGATCCTTCGGATCCACCTTCATCTCTACGAAATAGAGGTACGCCAGCACCTCGGCGATATCCAGGCTACCGCCCGGATGGCCGCACTTGGCGCTGTGAGTGCCCTCGATCACGCCCATGCGGATGTGGCAGGCGTGTTTTGCCAGGGTAAGCTTTTCTGCATTTGTCATCTTTGGTCCTCCCGTATGAACCTCAGCGTTTGCATCGGATATGGTACGCACCCGGGCCGTACGCCCCGATGCGCTATTTCTCAAGTCTATATTATCTATTCTATGCAAAAACGTCAAGGTTCTTTCGTCAAAATGTACATCCCTTGGCAAAATCGCTTGTAAATGTTCCCGTTTTTGTTGAAAATGCAGGTCCATTTTGCCCCCGCAAAACATTTTTGCAGCTTTTGGCCGCTTTGCAATATCATCTTTTGCCGCTGTATGATATAATAAGATGAATTCGTTTGCTTTTTTTATCATTTTGGGAGGTTGCTATGTCTTTTTCCGCACCCACATCCCGGGCACAGCGCAGCCGCAGGATTTTGCCCTGGCTGCTGTACCTGTATGCCCTTGTGCTGTTTGCCATGCACTTTGTCCGCATTTTTGACAACTCCTTCTGGGGAGATGAGGGGTTCAGCATCGGCCTTGCCCAAATGAATGTTTTTGAAATGCTCCAAGTCACAGCGGCAGATAATCATCCGCCGCTGTACTACCTTTTCACACAGCTCCTATATCATCTTCTGGGCAATCACGGATATGTCTATCATCTGTCGGCTCTGATTCCCTATGGACTCATTCTGATTCTTGCCTGTACGGTGATTTTCAGACAGTTCGGATTGATTCCCGCAGTTGTTGTTTCCACTTTTGCCTCTTTGACTGATACCGCTATCATGTTCAATGTCGAGGCCCGAATGTATTCACTCGGCGCTTTCTTTGTGTTAGCGGCCTATCTGGCACTCCATAACATTCTTCATTCCGGTAAAACCTCCGATTGGGTCATTTTCAGCGTCGCCTCTCTTTGTGCCGCTTATACGCACTACTATGCCCTGATTTCCGTTGCATTTTTCTATCTGGCTCTGCTTTCTCTGCTTCCGCAGGATAAGAGCAGCTTCAAAAAAATCCTTATCACTTATTGTGCCGCAGTGGTCGTCTACCTTCCCTGGCTTCTGGTATTGCTTCCCACTTTCAAACGTGCTGCGGCAGACTGGTGGTCCACCTTCATTCCTTCTCCGATCAATTGTATCGGATTCTTCTTCAATCCTTCTTGGACAGTCCTCATTTTCGGTCTTGCATTCCTTCTTTATTTCACAGCACAGGCCAAGTCGTCCTCTAAATGGCTCTTCGCCCCTGATACGATTTGGCTTTTGACTGGCTTGCTTTCTGCCGCCGGCACCTCCGCAGTCGGGCTGATCGTTTCACATGCCGTTCGCCCGCTTTTTCTCGTTCGATACCTTTATCCGCTCACCGCAGTCGTTTACCTGGTTTTTGGCTTTCTTCTGTCTAAAGTCCGTTGGAGAACTATTCTGTCCAGTATTCTGATTTTGGGAACGCTGGTGTGCAGTCTACCGGATTTCTACCAAACCTATCAGCGGGAAAAGCGCATCGACCTTGCGACCACCCAGTGTCTGGAAGTTATTGCCCCCTCTCAGGATGCAGTTCTTTATACAACGAACTACTTCCTAGACTGGACACTCTTTGATTATTACTTTCCGGGACGTGTCCATGCTCAAATCGAATCCTCCAATACTTCTCAGTGCTTCACTTCTTCCGATCCTGAAATCTGGCTCTTTATGGAACATGCGCTTTCTGATGCCGAATTGAATGCAGCCTCCGACAATGGTTATTCTCACGCCAATGTCTGTAACAGTACATTTGCAGAAGGCCCCGGTGAAGATTCCTTTTATTACATCTACAAATTTCAAAAATCCGCAAACACCGCCCCGTAACCATCCTCATCCGCTGAGCTTGACAAGGCGGCTTTGCATCTGCTATACTTTTTGCACAATTCCCGGCTGAAGCCGGGGCTTTGCGGGCCGAAGCCCGTGTTTCTCCCCGCAAACATTATTTTGAAACAGACACCATGAAGGGGTCTGCCGCTGGCGCGCGTGCTGGCGGCAGGCCCTTTTTGTCTGTGCATTTTCAGGAGGAATCATTGATGAATACCAAGACCCGTTCCACGACCCGTGATCTGGTGCTGGCCGCACTGTTTCTGGCACTGGCCTTTGTGCTGCCCATGATCACCGGCCATGTGCCTCAGATCGGCAACATGCTCTGCCCCATGCACTTCCCGGTGCTGCTGGCTGGCTTCGTGCTGGGCGGCCCCTGGGGCCTGGCACTGGGCTTTGCCGCCCCGCTGCTCCGCTCGGTGCTGTTCGGGATGCCCCCGATGTACCCCATTGCCATCGCCATGGCCTTTGAGCTGGCCACGTATGGCGCTGTGGCCGGTTTCATGTACCGCAAGGTGCAGCACACCCTGCCCATGATCTACGCCACCCTTGTCACCTCGATGGTGGCAGGCCGCCTTGTCTGGGGTGCGGTGCGCTTTGTGCTGGCCGGTCTGTCTGGCTCCAGCTTCCCGTTCAGCGCGTTCCTGTCCGGTGCGGTGCTCACTGCCGTGCCCGGCATCGTGGCGCAGCTCATCCTCATTCCGCTGATCGTGGCTGCACTGCAGAAAGCAAAGCTGACGGCTTAATCCCCCTGCGCTGACCGAACTCACACAGCAAAAAAGCCCGGAACCGTACCTGCTATGGCGGCAGGTGGTTCCGGGCTTTTCAGTTCATATTACAGTGTGGCAGCAGCTGTAACAAAAAGAAGGAGAATCTTCAACCGGCAAATTGGAGAAGATCAGCCGGCAAAGCTTGCATTGACAGCGCGGCGGTTGCTCTGGTTGACAAAGTTCTTCTTTGCGCTCTCGAGCAGGCTTGCAAAAGCCAGGCCAATGCCGCAGTTATCGGACACGCCCTCGGTGACAGTCAGGTAAGCGTCCATCATAGTGTTGTCCAGAATAGCAGTGTTCTTGTTCATCATAATAAATATCCTCCGTATATCGGTAAATGTCATTGTGTTTTTTGGCAGGGCCTCTATCTCCCTGCATCCTCAGAGCGGAACCGTTCAGAACCCTTCGTTCTTTTGTTCCCCTCTCTGAGGATGGCCATATTATGCCACTCAATTATGAAATCGTTTTATAAATTCTATGAACAAACTATGAATTTAGTGATACATTTTTAACGTTCTTTCGTTCTTTGCGCAACTAGCACAAAACGTTTTTTATGAAAAATAAAGTTCTTGTATACATGGACGATTGAAACCTTGTTTGGAAAGTTTTTTCAGATTTTCTCTCTGTTTTGCCCAGAATTTCTTCTGCAAAAGGGGATACTCTCATGCAAAATCCGTCAAAATCCGTCAGAATCCGTCAATTTCAAACAGGACGAGGGCTTTCCTGTGCAAAATGCCCAGAAAAAGTTCCAAACAAAAAGGCCGCCGTGCCAGCAGCACAGCAGCCTTTGAAAAGCCATTTCAGTTTTGTCAGTTTTGCATCACTTGCACAGGAACGCCGGCAGGGGCTTGCCCTC
The DNA here is from genome assembly GCF_017377535.1 of Faecalibacterium sp. Marseille-Q4137. Lineage (NCBI taxonomy): Bacteria > Bacillati > Bacillota > Clostridia > Eubacteriales > Oscillospiraceae > Faecalibacterium > Faecalibacterium sp. Marseille-Q4137. Next base: position 33,160 of record NZ_JAFREK010000008.1, on the reverse strand, counting down.
CTTGCGCCACTGGTGATATTCCGCAGTGGCGGCAAATTCCACGTCACCGGCGGAGTTCAGGGCAGTTTCCACGGAATCCTGCACCACGCCGATGATAAAGCCGACACCAACCACCTGCATGGCGATATCATTGGAGATGCCAAACAGGGAGCAGGCCATGGGGATCAGCAGCAGGGAGCCGCCAGCCACACCGGAAGCACCGCAGGCACCCAGAGCACTCATCACCGAAAGAAGGATGGCGGCGGGCAGGGACACCTGAATGCCCAGCGTATTGGCCGCAGCCAGCGTCATAATGGTAATGGTGATGGCGGCACCATCCATATTGATGGTAGCACCCAGCGGGATGGAGACGGAATACATATCCTTATCCAGCCCCAGCTTTTCGCACAGATCCATATTGACCGGGATGTTGGCGGCAGAGCTGCGGGTGAAGAAGGCGGTCAGGCCGGATTCACGCAGGCAGCGGAGCACCAGCGGATACGGGTTGCAGTGCAGATACACAAAGATGATAAAGGGCGAGACGACCAGTGCCATAAAGAGCATGGTGCCCACCAGCAGGAGCAGCAGCCTGCCGTACTGGGTAAAGATGGACAGGCCGTTGCTGGACACGTTGGTGTACACAAGGCCCATGATGCCGAAGGGTGCCAGATTGATGATCCAGCGGACGATCTGGGAGACTGCATCCGCTGTGTTCGCCAGGAACAGCTTGGTGCTGTCTGCGCCGTACTTCTTCATGGCCAGACCGAACAGGCAGGCCCAGAACAGGATGCCGATGTAATTGCCGTTCAACAGGGCACTGACGGGGTTTGCCACAAAGTTGGTGAGCAGGGTGTTCATCACCTCGCCCAGACCCTGGGGCACCACCTCGGATTCTGCCGCCTCGGCCAGAACGATGGTCTGAGGGAACAGGAAGCTGGTCGCCGCCGCAATGGCGGCGGCCAGGAAGGTGGTGAGCATGTACAGCCAGATGACCGTGCCAAAGCGCCGGTCCAGCTTGGACGTGCCCTGCGCCAGCGCACTGGCCACGATAACGAACACCAGCACCGGGGCAATGCCCTTCAGGGCACCCACGAACAGGCTGCCGAACTCTTCCACCCAGCCCGCACCGGGCACCGCCAGTGCCAGCACCGCACCGACCGCAAGGCCGATGACGATGCGCAGGATCAGGCTGGTGGCATTGTACCTTGCCGCAACCGCTTTCAACGTTTTCATAACTTTTCTACTCCCCTATCCAGATTGTGCGCCCATCGCGCACAGTTTTCCCATTCCTCTACACGGAACAAGTACGATTATACGCCTCGCAGGCCAAAAAGTCAAAGATTTTACCCGCTTTTTTTGTTTTTCATTTCAACATATACAGACACGAGCTTTTTTCACTGTCCGTATATGAAATACAGATTCACAAAAAGAGACCGCACCCCGTGTGTTTCGGGATGCGGTCTGTTCCTGTTTTAGTCGAGATAGGACACCTTGCCGGGTACAAAGCCCTGAATGCCCATGCCGGGCGCATCGGAGACGGTGATGTTCTTTTCGTCGAACACGGCACCGCCGAGGATGTGGTCCTCGCTGCAGAGCACCGGGCCGTCGAGGTCGATCTTGGTGATGATCTTCTTGGCGCAGGCCAGCTCCACAGCGGCGTTGACCGAGATCTTTGCTTCCAGCATACAGCCGATCATGCACTCCACGCCGTACACCTCAGCGGCGGCGGCAATGCGCAGGGCATTGGTGATGCCGCCGCACTTCATCAGCTTGATGTTCACAAGGTCGGCCGCGCCGGTCTGCATGATCCGCAGGGCATCTGCCGGGCTGAACACGCTCTCGTCGGCCAGCACGGGCACATCGGCATGGCGGGTGACATACTGCATCCCCTCAAGGTCTGCGGCGGGCACGGGCTGCTCCACGAACTCAATGTCCAGCCCCTTCTCCTGCATCTGGTTCAGGATGCGGACCGCCTGCTTGGCGTTCCAGGCCTGATTGGCATCGATGCGGAGCTTGATGTCCCGGCCCACGGCCTGCCGCACTGCGGCAAGGCGGGCCACATCCAGTTCAGGGTCAATGCCTACCTTGACCTTCAGGCAGTCGTAGCCGCGCTGGACGGCGGTGCGGGCATCCCGGGCCATCTCCTCGGGCGGGTTGACGCTGATGGTGATATCGGTCACAATGTTCCTGCGGGCACCGCCCAGCATCCGGTAAACAGGGGCGCTGTACTTCTGGCCCAGCAGATCCCACAGGGCCATGTCCACAGCGGCCTTGGCGCTGGTGTTGTGGACAAGCGCCTTCTGCACAGCGGCGGTCAGATCCTCAAATTCATCGAGATCGCGGCCCAGCAGGGCAGGGGCGATATGATCCTGAATGGCACCGAGGATGGCCCCGGTGGTGTCGCCGGTGATGACACCGGTCGGGGGTGCTTCGCCGTAGCCCACCGCACCGGTATCGGTGTGGAGCTCCACGATAACATCCTCAACGCTGTTCACAGTGCGCAGTGCCGTTTTGAACGGCACCCGCAGCGGGGTGGAAATGCGGCCCAGCCGCACCTGTGTGATCTTCATAGTCCCATCCTCCTTCTTATTCCAGCGGCAGGTTTGCCAGCTTGACAATGGCGTTTGCAATGATCTGGGCGTTCTGCACCAGACGTTCCAGATCGATGCATTCATCGGGCTGATGCTCTGTAACCGGGTCACCCGCGAACAGGGGGCCAAAAGCCACCACATTGGGCAGCATCTTGGCGTAGGTGCCGCCGCCGATGCACTTGGGCGGGGCATTGTCGCCGGTGGCATCCCGGTAAACCTCCAGCAGGGCGCTGACCAGCGGGGTCTCGGCAGGGTAGTAGAGCTTTTCCTTGTGCACCTGCCCATCCAGCGCCCAGCCTGCGGCCTCAAAGGCGGCCTGCACAGCGGGCTGGCAGTCTGCCCGTTCCATGGTCACAGGATAGCGGTAGTTCAGCTTGACCCACAGATGCTGCGCGTCGCCCTCGATCAGCCCCCAGTTGCAGCTCATGGGGCCGGAGAGCGCATCCTCCAGCCGGTGGCCCAGCAGGCGCTCGCCGTAGGGGTCGATGCCCAGCTTCTCGGCCAGAAAGTGCACGGCCTGTTTGGCATCCCCCTCCAGCGGCAGCCGGTCAAGGTAGCACACCAGCCGCCCAATGGCGTTTTCGCCCTGCTCCGGGTGGCTGCCGTGGGCCGAAACGCCCACCGCTTCCACCTGATAGCCGCCGGGGACGGCTGTCACGGTGATGTGCTCTGCATCCGGCAGGGCGGCCCCCGCCGGGGCGGTCAGCACAGCGCAGGCGTAGTCCGGCACCACATTGCCGGCCACGCCGCCCTGCACCCTGCTCAGCTGCCAGGCACCGGTCTGGTGCAGCTGCACAGCATAGCTCTCGTTCAGGATGCCCTTTTCGCCGTTGATGAGCGGATACTCGCCGTCCGGGGTGAAGCCCAGCACCGGGATCTCCCCGCCGTGGGCCTTGTAGTACAGCACGTCCCGGTCGTTGGTCTCCTCGTTCAGGCCGAACAGCAGCCGGACACGGCGGTTGAGCGGAATGCCCAGATCCCGGATGGCCTTCAGCGCGAACAGGCTGGCCACCACCGGGCCTTTGTCGTCAATGGAACCCCGGCCATACAGCCTGCCGTCCTCGATCTCGGCGGCGTAGGGCGGATGATGCCAGCCCTCGCCCTCGGGCACCACGTCCAGATGCCCCAGCACCGCCACCATCTCGTCCCCGGTGCCGATCTCGCACCAGCCGATGTACCGATCCATGTCGGTGGTCTCAAAGCCCAGCTCATGGCAGAGGGCCAGCGCCTCGGCAAAGCAGGCATCCACCTCCTCGCCAAAGGGCTTGCCCGGCAGCGGGTCGGCCTCCACACTGCGCCTGCGCACCAGCCGCTGGAGCGCCGCCACCATCTGGGGCCGCAGCGCCGCCACGGCCTCGTTCAGTTTTTTGTCCATACGTTCCACCCCTTTTGTGATTCATTTCACAGCTTGTATTATAGAACGATTGCCCCCGCTCCACAAGCCCCCAGTTCCACGAAAAAAACGCCCCCGCATACTTCATCAGAAGTATCCGGGAGCGCTCGGTCAGTTTGCTGGCTCTGCTTGTCACCGTTGCGAAAGCCGCATTTGATGCTGGCTGGAAGATTTCTCACGAGAAGAGCGATAAAAACAAAGAAGATTGACCGCCTCTGTTTCCCCAAACCGAACGGTCAATCTTTTTTGATCCACTAGAAACGGGAAGCTGACCAAACATTGCTCGTCAGCACCTTTTCTATTTGTAGTATAGTCAATTTTAAACGATTTGTCAAGGGATTATCCGCCACTGTCAGACTGCCGTCTGTTTTTTCTTTTTTTTTTTTTTTCAATTTTTTTGAAAAAGGGTGAAAGGATTTCGCGCGGCGTGTATTTAAGGAAGTAAGAGCATCCATTTTTGCCGGAGCTCCACTTCCGGCCCAAAGAAAGTGAGGGACCCCCTATGAAGAAACGACTACTCAGCCTTCTGGTGGCGCTGTGCATGGCGGTAACGCTCCTGCCCGTGTCGGCAATCACAGCGTGGGCGGAGGAAAGCAGCTCCAACTCAACTACATTAAGAATCGAAAATGGCTATCCTGTCGGTTCTATCGATGATAACGGTACCCATACTACAAGTTGTTCTGGCGATGGCTGGAGCTATGATGGCACTACTCTTGACCTGCATCCTGACAGCCCGACAGAATATGATTTTTTATCAATTATTTCCGGCTATGAACCTATCACCAAATGTAAACTCACGATTGGAGGAGATGCAATCATTGTTGGGGGAATTTTCGACAACACTGTGATAAATAACGGAAAAATCAGTGGCGGTCAATTTTCTTCTTCCTCTTCTCTCACAAATCATGGTACTATTACCGGCGGCCTTTTTTCTTCCGTTTCCAATGAATCTGACGGCAAGATTGAAAATGGCACGTTTAGATCTACCGTTACCAACAACGGCACCATAAAGGGCGGCATTTTTGATAAAAAACCAGCGGGTGACACTGTCGCTAGCGGCTATACCTTGAATGTGAATTTCCCGGAGAATGGCAGCTATGAGTGTTACGATGCAGGAATCAATTATTTCGGCAACAGCGGTTATGTCATTCCCAATTCCGACCATAATACCAGCATCACCATCCATATTTTTTTCCGTAACCGTCAAGCAATATTATTTCCTATTGATGTTACATTCGGAAACACAAACGACACACATTGTTTGTTAGAAGATTGGGCACCAAGTGCAAGATATTACGATGATGGTAGTAGTTATTTTTCTGTCACTTTTACCGCACCACACGCCGATGCGAACACCGTTACCCTGAGCATGCTGACCCGGCTGGTGATCGATATAGACGGCTACCCCGTTGGCACCAAGGGCGGCACCCAGGATTACAGCGGCAACGGCTGGAGGTTTGAGAAGAGCAATAAAACGCTGACGCTGGAAAGCGGAGATTATTCTTTTTGGGAACAATCAGAAGTCAATTGTCCTGTCATCATTAAAGACGGGGTCACTACAATTGGCGGCATGTTCTCCAAAAAAGTAACAAATTATGGCACTGTAGAAAAGGCTGTTATTAACAACATTTTCGAGAATCGCAATACCGTCAAGAATTCGTATTTCTTCAACTCTTCTTCCAGCATAGCAGTCACAAACCATGGCGGTACAATGCTTGACTGCCTATTTGAGAATGCACCTGAAGGTATTGAGTCTCACACCATAACCGAAGTGGAAGACTATTTTATTTCTGCTGAACTAGATGGCATTGCCTATCAGGCAATTCAAACCAAGTTTTATTTTACTGGCACTCCAAAGCTTCGTGTAAACCTGGTAAAGAATGGCAATGTCAAACCCGTCACTTCCATCAATCAGAAGCTCAATTATGGCGGGTTAATAGAAGATTATCCGGTCGGCTACATTTTCACCGTGGAAAACGATAATGAAGATGTTGTGCTGAACGCCGCTCCTGTACCGGGTAAGGATGACCCGAAGCCCGACCCGAAGCCCGAACCCAAACCTGACCCCACTCCCGAAACCTACACCCTGACGGTAAAAGGCGGCACGTTCACCTACAACGGCGGCGAAGCCATGACCAGCGCCAGCGTGCCGGTGGATGCCGAGGTCAAGGTGACGCTGAACCAGAGCGCCGTGCCCGAGGGCATGGTGTTCGACCTGTGGGCCATGGATGAAGCCAGCCTGCTGGGCAACCCGGCGGTCGCCTACAACCAGGAGAGCTTTACCATCCCGGCGGGCAGCGTGGCCAAGGGCAGCACCGTGACCGTGGAAGCCCAGTACCGGGATGCCACCATCGAGAGCGAGCCCAGCATTCTGGGCACTGCCGCCATCATCGGCGTGGCCGGTGCAGGCACGGCGGTCATCGTGTGGCAGGGCTACCGCATCGGCATGGAGCTGTACGAGAAGTATTTCCAGCCCACGCCGGAAGAAACTGCGGCAGAGCAGCCCGCCCCGGAAGCTCCGGCAGCAGCTGCCGCTTCCTGAACGCAGGCGCACCCGCTCCCTTCCACGGCTGACAGAACCGCATAAAAACAGCGCCGCTCCATCGTTTCCGGTGGGGCGGCGCATTTTTGCGGTTCAATCCCGGCGCAAAGGCAGGGTAAGGGACATTTTCTGGTAGGCAATGCGGGGCGTGCCATCCTCCACATGGATGATGCCGCACTTGGTAAAGCCGTTTTCTTCCAGCAGGTGCTGCATGATCTTGTTGTCAGCGTGGGTGTCGGCCCGCAGGCTCTCGCAGTGCTCCAGACACCAGGTGATCACAGCGGCGGCAACGCCGGGGTGCCTGCCCGCCGAAGCCAGCCGGTGGATGGTGCCGTAGGGCAGGGTATCGTTCAGCCACTTGCCATCCTCGATCCGGGCATAGGTGGGGTCCGGGCCAAGGATAAAGGCAAACACGCCCTCCAGCTCGCCGTTGACAAGGTAGAGGAACAGCCGGTTGGAATCAATGTCCTCTTCCAGCAGCTTCTGCGGCGGAAAATGATCTCCCCACTGGGTGGGGTTGCCGGAATCCGCCATCGCCTGCCGGGCGCGGGCATAAATTTTCAGGATCGCATCCAGATCTGCACGTCTTGCTCCACGAAACATCTTCATCCAACCTCTCTTCCGGCAGGCCGCTGCCCGCCCTGATCGTTCTGCCTTAATATAACACAAAACGGCCCTCTCCGTCAAAGCCTGCTGCAAAGGCGGAGAGGGTCGTTCACTGATGCGCTTATGTGCGCTGGCTGCGTGCCCGGCGGTACTCCCGGGGGCTCTGGCCATACCGCTCATGGAACAGGCGGTAGAAGTAGCTGGTGTTCTCGTAGCCCACCTGGGTGATGATCTGCTGGATGTTCAGGTCGCTGCGGCGCAGCAGGCGGGCGGCGGTCTCCATCCGGTGCTTCTGCAGCAGCTCCTTATAGGTCTTTCCGGTCTGGGCCCGGACGCACTCGCTGACATACGCCAGCGAAACGCCGTAGCTGCGGGCCACATTGGAAAGGCTTGCTTCGCGGTAATTCTGGGTGATCTCCTGTAATGCCGCCTGGACCAGCGCTTCGCGGCTGACCGCCTCGCCGCGCGTTTCCAGCGGAAAATTCTTGGTCTGTACCATAGCGTAAAACCCTCCGTTGCGGCAGCGGCGGGCGGGGACAGGGGGATGCCGGACACCCGCCGCAGCCAGTTCATCAGGCTTTCTGGGGAAGCCTTTCTGCCTATAATACGGGCGGGTCACAGAAATAATTGCAAATAGCTCAAATTTTTACAGAAACAAAAGATCAGAACATATTTTCGTTATGATAACGCCCGCTGCGGACAAACTCCACCCACTCGGCCAGGTTCACGGCGTGGTCGCCGATGCGCTCCAGATATTTGATGACCATGAGCAGATCCAGGGCGGCATCCACCTTGCCGGGGTCGGCGGCGATCTCCTGCGCCAGCGTATGCTTGATGGCGTTGAAATCGTAGTCCACCTCATCGTCGGCGGCAATGACCCTGAGGGCGGCCTGCTCGTCCTCAGAGGTCAGGGCATTCAGGGCATCCAGGATCATCTTGTGCGCCTTCTGGCCCATCTTGATGGCCTGGCTCACAGCAGGGTCACCCTCCTTGCGGACAGTGACCAGATGGGGGATGATCTCCGCGATATCGGAGGCATGGTCGCCGATGCGCTCCACATCCGTGACCACCTTCATGGCGGTGGAGATGCGGCGCAGGTCGCCTGCCACCGGCTGCTGGCGGAGCAGCAGGGTCATGCAGCGGTGCTCAATGTCCCGCTCCATGTTGTTGATGCGGCCATCGCCCTGCGCCACGGCGGCGGCAGCCTCGGCATCGGCGGTGCAGAGGGCTTCCATTGCAGCTTCCACGGCATCGGCAGCGCTCTGCCCCATCTCGGTCAGGGCCGTTTTCAGGGCGGCAAGGTCGTTTTCGTATTGTGTACGGTTGCTCATTGCGTTTTACTCCTTAGCCGAACCGGCCCGAAATGTAATCCTCGGTGCGCTTATCCTGCGGGGTGCTGAAGATCTGCGCCGTTGGGCCGGCTTCCACCAGCTCGCCCAGCAGGAAGAAGGCGGTGCGGTCGCTGATACGGGCAGCCTGCTGCATGTTATGGGTCACAATGACCACAGTGTAGTTCTTTTTCAGCTCGCTCATCAGCTCCTCCACCTTCATGGTGGAGCCGGGGTCCAGGGCACTGGTGGGCTCATCCATCAGCAGGACTTCGGGCTTGACAGCCAGGGCGCGGGCAATGCACAGGCGCTGCTGCTGGCCGCCGGAAAGGCCCAGAGCGCTCTTTTTCAGGCGGTCCTTGACCTCGTTCCAGAGGGCGGCACCCTTCAGGGAGCTTTCCACCAGCTCGTCCAACTCTGCCTTGTTGTGCACACCGTGCAGCCTGGGGCCGTAGGTGATGTTATCGTAGATGCTCATGGGGAAGGGGTTGGCCTTCTGGAACACCATGCCCACCCGGCGGCGCAGCTCGGTGGGCTGCATCTCGCGGGCAAAGATATCCTGCCCTTTCAGGCGGACATCGCCCTCGATGCGGATCCCGGGCACAAGGTCGTTCATCCGGTTCAGGGTCTTCAGGAAGGTGGACTTGCCGCAGCCGGAGGGGCCGATGAGGGCCGTGATCTCCCGCTCGCCCATGTCCAGCGAAATATCTTTCAGCGCCTTGAAATCCCCGTACCAGAGGTTCAGGTTTCTGGCTGTGATAATGGGTGATACGTTTTCCATAGTTTTCCTCGAGATCTCCTCGTGTATTAAACCCCTCAGTCTCGCATACGCTCGACAGCCCCCCTAGTAGTGGGGCCCTTGGCATAGAGGGGAACTTGCAGTGCTTCACGCTGCGCCAGGGCCGCCCCTATTAGGGGCGGTGGCAATGCGAAGCATTGACGGTGGGGTTTATCTACTGCTTCTGTTTCAGTTTGGTTTTGGCCAGCCGGGCTGCCAGATTGATGGCAAGCACCAGCACCAACAGCACTGCACCAATGGCCCAGGCGGAGTCGAAATCGCCGTCCTCAAAGGCACGGAGGTAGAGCAGCACCGACAGGGTGGCACCGTTGGAGGTGTAGGCCTTGAGCACGCCGCTGGCAATGACCTCGGCGGCACCGGCGGTGAAGAGCAGCGCGGCGCTTTCGCCCACGATGCGGCCCACGGCCAGGATGCAGCCGGTCACAATGCCGTCGATGCTGCAGGGCAGCACGATGGTGCGGATGATGTGCCATTTGCCCGCGCCCAGACCCAGCGCGCCCTCACGGTAGCCCTGGGGCACCGTTTTCAGGGATTCCTGGGTGGTGCGGATGATGGTGGGCAGGTTCATGATCACCAGCGTCAGGCTGCCGGAGAGCAGGCAGGTCTGGAAGCCCAGCGTCTGGGCGAACACCAGCATACCCACCAGACCGTAAATGATACTGGGGATGCCCGCCAGCGTCTCGTTGGTGAACTCGATCACCGAGATGACCTTGCGGTTCTGGGCGTACTCGGTCAGGTAAACGGCCGCGCCCACACCCAGCGGCAGTACGATCAAAAGCGTCAGCAGGATGACATACAGCGTGTTGAGGATCGCAGGCAGGATGCCGTCCGTTCCCCTCAGCACACTGGCGGTGGTGGTCAGGAATTTCCAGCTGATGTGCGGGATGCCGCGCACCAGCACCATGCCCAGAATGCCCGCCACCAGTACGATGACCAGCACAGCCGAAGCCCAGACCAGAGCGTTCATCACGCGGTTCCAGGTGCGGCGGGAGGCAGAAGCACTGTTATTCATCGCGCTTTCCTCCCTTCAACACCACATTGAGCAGGATATTGATGCCCATGATAAAGACGAACAGCACCAGCGCAATGCTGAACAGCGCCTGTTTCTGCAGGCCGCTGGCGTAGCTCATCTCCTTGGCAATGGCGGTGGTCAGGAAGGTGACGCTGCGGAACAGGCTGTCCGGCATGTTGGGGCTGTTGCCAGCCACCATCATCACGGCCATGGCCTCGCCGATGGCGCGGCCGATGCCCAGCACGATACCGGCTGCAATGCCGCTCCTGGCAGCGGGGACGCTGACCTTGAACCAGGTCTCGGCATCCGTTGCGCCCAGAGCCAGGCTGCCCTGCTCATACTCCGGCGGCACAGCGTTGAGCGCTGTGACCGACACCGACACAATGCTGGGCAGGATCATCACCGCCAGCACCACAATGGCGCTCAGCAGGCAGGCACCGGAGGCCTTACCAAAGGTCTTGGCCACGGCGGGCACCAGCACCTGCATGCCCAGCAGGCCGAACACCACGCTGGGGATGCCGCTCAGCAGCTCAATGGCGGTCACGACCACGGTGCGCACCTTCGGGCCTGCGGCCTTGGAGAGGAACACCGCCGTCAGCAGGCCGATGGGCACACCGATCACGGTGGCACCCAGCGTGCCGTAAACGCTGGACAGGATGAAGGGCAGGATGCCGTAGGCCGGGTCGGCAGCGGTGGAAGCCCACCGGGTGCCGAACAGGAACCGGAGCAGCCCGATCTTCTGGATGGCAGGCACACCGGAGAGGACCATGTACACTGAGATCAGGAGCACACAGCCCACCGCCAGGATGCCGCAGAGGAAGAAGATGAAGTTCATCACCGCTTCCAGCCACTCAGCAGGGGTTCTGGGAAGAGAAAACTTTTTGTTGTTCATAGCATCATTGCTTTCCGCAATTACTCATTCACAGGAACAGCACCGGCAGTGCGGATCAGGTCAGCAGCATCGGCACTGGTGGCAAAGTCGAAGAAAGCCTGTGCCTGCTCAGACAGGGTGACAGACTTGTTGGTGACGAACACGAAGGGACGCTGCACCTCGTAGCTGCCGTCCTTAACGGTCTCCTCGCTGCACTCCACGCCGCCAACGGTGACCATCTTCACGGTGTCGCCCACAGCGGACAGGGAAGCGTAGCCGATGGCCAGAGGGTTGGCCTCCACAGCGCTGATGACAGCACCGGTAGCGGTCAGCTCCTGCGCGTACTTGCAGCTGTCCTTGACATCCACGATGCTCTCAAAGCCATCACGGGTGCCGGAGCCAGCCTCACGGCCGATCAGAACGATCTCGCCGTCGTCACCGCCCACCTCAGACCAGTTGGTGATCTCGCCGGTGAACATCTGTTTGAGCTGGTCAACGGTCAGATCCTCCACCTTGCTTGCATTGTTGACGATGATGGCGATGCCATCCAGAGCGATGGTGGTGCCATCCACGTCAGCCTTCTCGTCGTCCTTCAGGGCACGAGAGGACAGGCCGATGTCCAGGGTCTTATCGGTAGCACCGGTGATGCCTGCGCCGGAACCGGTGGGGTCGTAGCTGACGGTGACACCCGGCTCAACCTCAGCAAAGCCTTCGGTCAGGGCAGCGATAACGTTCTTCATGGAGGTGGAGCCACCGGTAGCAACGTTGCCGGACAGGGCAGCAGCGGTGGAAGAAGCAGTGGAGCCTGCAGCGGCAGAGGCAGAAGAAGCTGCAGCAGAGGAAGCAGAACCGCCGCAGGCGGTCAGGGCAGCAGCGGCAGCAACTGCACCGCAGACAGTGAGAAACGAACGGCGCGTGATCTTTTTCATAATATTTGTCCTCCAAACATCCGGGCTTTCCGTTCCCGGCTCTTGTTTTCGTGTTTTCCTTGGGTACGGCACTATTGTATCCCAGTCGGTAAGCCGCTTCGACCACAAGCGGGAAAAATCGAGGTAAATTGTTTGGACATGTTTTTGCCCCAATGTAAAATTCGGGCGCAAAAAAGCCCGGGGTGCGGGTGCACCTCGGGCTTTTGGGGGATATCAGACTTTATCGACAGCGGAGACTGTCACTTTGCCGTCACTCGTCAGAGCAAACTCAGCTGTCCTGCCCTGCAGGGTCACATACAGCTTGAAGGGTACGCCCTGCTTAAAAGAACCGTACCCACTGGCCTTTGCACGGAACTGCGGCACATAAGTCTTTGTCAGTTTAGAGGAGATTTCCTCTTTTCCGTTGGTCAGTTCCAGCGCGGTCTTATCAATTTTTGCCGCAAAGACACCGGCAAAATTGTATTTGATCTCGCTGGCTGCACCATTGTACCGAATCCGCACATTGGGTTTGCAGAGGTAGCCGTTGGCGTTCTCATTGCCCACGACCTCATCACCAGTGATGGTCATGTTGCCGGTCATGGTCACTTCAAACTCACCCAGCCCGATGGTTGCGGACGGGATCTCGCTGCCGCCTCCATCACAGCCGGTGAGGACACCAGCGGCAGAAGCGGCCAGCACAGCGGCGGCAGATGCTTTCAGAAAATCACGGCGGGAAAAAACATTGCGCATCAGAAATTCCTCCCATTTCAGATCTGGTTTGTTCCTATCATCATAGTACCATATTTACCCAGACTGTCAAGGGACAGAATTCAACCTCTCAGAACTGCACCTCCACGCCATCGGGGCGGTAGAAGGTGACGTTCCTGCGCCACTGGGTCTCGCCCATGGTGCGGCGGTAGCAGTCTGCCAGCTGCCGCACGGCTTCCTCGGGGCTGCGCACCTTTCCGCCGCAGCAGGGGAGCACCAGCACCCGGAACCAGGCATCAAAGAGATGCTCTGTCCAGCCGGTGTCCTTGGCCCCGCACCGGGCGTAAAAGCCCAGGCGGCGCACAGCCATGGCCTCGTCCTCCGCTTTTTCAGGGCACTCCGCTTCAATGAGGATGGCCTGCGCGCCCTTCTCGTGGTCAGGCAGGGCGGCCAGCAGAGCGGCTCCGATGCCGCCGGCCCGATACTGGGGCAGAACGGCAAAGTAGTCCAGCTGGCTCACCTCACAGCCCACGGGCCGCACCATCAACAGATACGCCACCAGCGCGTCGTCCTCATACACGCCCCAGGTGTGGGCGGTACCGGCGGCCTCGCTGTTCAGGATCATGCTCAGGGGCTTCAGCTCTCCGGCAGGAAAATCCCGGCGCATCTCGTTCAGGTAAACGTTCGTCAGCTCTTCGGCGGTCAGCAGCCGCCAGGTCAGGCTCTCGGGGTTCATACGATACGGGTTCCTTTCTGGTAGACAGCCTGAATATTCAGTTCCTTGTCCGCCAGGATCACATTGCCGTAGCGGCCTGCAGCCAGACTGCCGTAATCATTGTCGATGCCAATGCTCTTGGCGGGGTTTTCGCTGGCGGCGCGGACAGCGCTTTCCAGCGGGACGTTCATCTCCAGCACGGCACGCTTCATGCAGTCGTACAGGCAGGTGGCACTGCCCGCAATGGTGCCGGGGTGCTCGGTCAGGGTGGCGCGGGGGCCGCTGACCGTGACCGCCTGACCGCCCAGGCTGTACTGGCCGTCGGGCAGGCCGCAGGCCATCATGCTGTCGGCGATCAGGATGACATGGTCATCCCCGAAGGTGTTGAAGGTGAACCGCACCATGGCCGGGTGGATGTGAACGTTGTCGGTGATGAGCTCCACCTCCGCGCCCCGTTCCAGCGCCGCAATGATGGGGCCAGGCTCCCGGTGGGTGATACCGGGCATGGCGTTGTACAGGTGGGTCATGTGGGTCGCGCCTGCGTCAAAGGCGGCGTTGGCGGTGTCGTAGCTGGTGCAGGTGTGGGCAATGGAGATCCGCACCTCGTCATGGCAGGCAGCAATGAACTCCAGCGCACCCGGCTCCTCCGGGGCGATATCCACCAGCTTGATCAGGCCGTTTGCCCGCTTCTGCAGGCGGCGGAACATGGCAACATCCGCCTTGTGGAGATACTCCGGGTTCTGGGCACCCACCTTGTTGGGGCTGATGAAGGGGCCCTCCATGTTGATACCCACAAGGTCTGCGCCTCTGCCGTTTTGATGGGCGGCGGCAGCATCCATCACGCCGTTCAGGATCTCTTCCGAGAAAGTCATAGTGGCGGGGCAGATGGCCAGCACACCCTTACCGGCCTCAAAATCGGCCAGGGTCTGGATGGCTTCTTCATTGCCGTCACAGAAATCCTTGCCCATGGCACCGTGGAAGTGGATATCCACCAGGCCCGGCAGAGCGTAAGCGCCCTTGGCATCCACGATCTCTTCGCCTTCCTCCGGCTGTGCAAAGGGCACGATGCGCCCCTCCCGGATGGTCAGGCTCCCCTCCTCAAAGGTGTGGCGGGGGGTATAAATCAGAGCATTTTTGATGATCATAGTATCGGTCTCCTAACCTCTCAGGCGCTTCGCGCCAGCTCCCCTGATAGGGGAGCCAAGTTCATGCTGTTACTTTCTTGCCTCTCCTACCAGGAGAGGTGGCATCGCGTCAGCGATGACGGAGAGGTTCTGTAATTACAGCAGGCTCAGTGCTTCCTCATCGGCCACAAGGATGCAGTCGGGGTGCATCTGCAGGATGGAGCCCGGGCACTCGGGGGTCACAGGGCCGGAGACGACCGCCTTGACTGCCTTTGCCTTTGCCAGACCGTTGGCCACCACCAGCACCTTGCGGGCCTGCATGATGGTCTTGATGCCCATGGTGTAGGCCTGCTTGGGCACCAGATCCTCGTTGCCGTCAAAGAAGCGCTTGTTGGCCTCGATGGTGGCAGGGGTCAGATCCACGCAGTGGGTCTCCAGCTCAAAGGCCTCGCCCGGCTCGTTGAAGCCGATGTGGCCGTTGGGGCCAAGGCCCAGCAGCTGCAGGTCGATGCCGCCCACGCTGTGGATGATCTCATTGTACTTTTTGCAGGCATCCGCAGCATCGGGGTTGGTGCCGTCGGGCAGGTGGATGGCCTCGGGGCGGATGTTGACCTTGTCAAACAGGTTCTTGTGCATAAAGCTCCAATAGCTTTCGGGGTGCTCCTTGGGCAGGCCGCGGTACTCGTCCAGATTGACGGTGGTGACCTCAGAGAAATCCAGGTCGCCCTTGTTGTACCAGTCCACCAGCTGAGCGTATGCGCCAACAGGGGTGCCGCCGGTCGCCAGACCCAGCACGCAGTTGGGCTTCATAATGACCTGTGCGGAGATGATGTTGGCAGCCTTGCGGGACATGTCCTTGTAATCTTTTGCACGAATGATCTTCATAATGGGGAACCTCCTGTTATTTTGCTTTGTTGTTTTCAGTATAGCATATTTTCCAGCCAAAAGGGTAGCCGGTTTGTGAACAAAACAAAATGCCGCCGAAAGCGGGGCGTAAACGCCCGCCCTCAGCGGCATTTTTACAGTTTGGGAACGGATGCGGAAGCAACCAGCCTTCCGCACGGAAACGTGCTCAGAAGGATGCTTACAGCATCTTCTTCAGCTCATCATACACGAACTGCACCTTGGTGCCGATGATGACCTGGCAGGTGGTCTTGTCGGGGCGGATGACACCGGCAGCACCGGCAGCCTTCACAGCCTTCTCATCCACAGCGGTGTAGTCCTTAATGGTGAAGCGCAGGCGGGTAGCGCAGTAGTCCACGCTGGAGACGTTCTCCTTGCCGCCGATGGCCTTCAGCACGCCAGCAGCAACCTCAGTATAGTTGTTGTTGGCCAGAACGACCTTCTTCTCAGCCTCTTCGGCATCCTCGTCCTCACGGCCGGGGGTCTTCAGGTCGAACTTGGTGATGGCGAAGTAGAACACGAAGTAGAACACCACGAATGCAGCGATGCCCAGAGGAATGATCATCCAGGTCTTAGCAGCTGCAGGCAGAGAAGCGGAGAACACCAGGTCGGTAGCACCTGCGGAGAAGCAGAAGCCAGCACGGAAACCGGAGTAGTAGGTGATGATGGTGAAGATGCCGTACAGAGCGGAGTACACAACGTACAGCGGGAAGCACAGGAACATGAAGCCGAACTCAAAGGGCTCGGTAACGCCGCAGACGAAGGCGCAGATGGCAGCGGACAGAACCAGACCGATGGCAGCCTTCTTGTTCTTGGCGGTACGGACCATAGCCAGTGCAGCACCGGCGATACCGAACATCATGCAGGGGAAGAAGCCGGACATGTACATACCCAGGCTCCAGCCCACGTCAGCAGAGGTCTCACCTGCCCAGAAGTGGGACAGGTCGCCCAGGCCGATGGTGTCGAACCAGAACACATTGTTCAGAGCGTGGTGCAGGCCGGTGGGGATCAGCAGACGGTTCAGGAAGGCGTAGATGCCAGCACCGATGCCGTCCATGCCTTCGATGCCTCTGCCAATGGCGACCAGTGCATCGAAGATGACGGGCCAGACGAACAGCAGAGCGACAGAAACAACGATGGAGATCAGGCCGGTGGCGATTGCAACGAAGCGCTTGCCGGAGAAGAATGCCAGCCAGTCAGGCATCTGAGTGCTCTTGAACTTGTTGTAGCAGGCTGCACCCACCACAGCGGCCAGGATGCCGATGAAAGAGTTGCCGGCCACCTTCTGGAAAGCGATGTAGGTAGCGGTGCCCTCTTCCAGGGTGCGCACCATGCTGACCACGCCGGGGCTCAGCAGCTGCTGCATCATCAGGTAGCTGACCAGGCCAGCCAGACCAGCGGTACCGTCGTGGTCATCAGCCAGGCCAACGGCTGCGCCGATGGCGAACAGCCATGCCATGTTATCGATCAGAGCGCCGCCTGCCTTGACCAGCAGGAAGCCAACGGTGTAAGCTGCACCGGAAGTTGCAGCACCGGGAACGCCCATGACACCCGGGGCCAGGGCATAACCGAGACCCATCAGGATGCCGCAGATCGGCAGCACAGCGACGGGAAGCATCAGAGCTTTGCCCAGTTTCTGGAGATACTTCATCATAAGACACATTCCTCCTTAAAGAATGTTGTTGTTATGGATGCCTCTGGTTGCAGGCTGTCCATAATTGCGTAACAATATTTTAACACATCCTCCGAAAAAAAGAAATAGGGTTCACGCCCGTTTTCGCAATTTTGCACCAAAAATCCTTGAATTTGCATCTTTCGTGAAAAACTTTTTGGAATTATTGCGCATTTCAGAGCAGGATTCTGAAAAAACTTTTCTTTTGCCCTTTCTTCCCAAACCGCTTGCATCCCGCGCCGGAATCGGGTACTATACTTATAAATAGAAAATACAAGACCCAGGGAGGTTCTTTTTATGGAATGGACTGATATCCGCCTGACCGTGGCCAAGGCCGATGCCGACAACGCCGAGGCCGTTGCCACCATGATCGCCGAAGGCGGCATCTATATCGAGGATTACAGCGACATCGAGCAGCAGGTGGCCGAGATCGCCCATGTGGATCTGATCGAGCAGGAGCTGCTGGACAAGCCCCGCGACACTGTGATCATCCACATGTATCTGGAGCCGGGCGCTTCCCCCGTGGAGACGCTGGCCCTCATTCAGGCCCGGATGGAAGCGGCGGGCATCGCCTACACCGTGGAGACCGAGGGCGTGGAGCAGGAGGACTGGCAGAACGGCTGGCGCAAATACTACCACCCCATGGACATTGGCAAACGGCTGGCCATCGTGCCCTCCTGGCAGGAGTACGACACCGACCGCGTCAAGCTGATCCTTGACCCCGGCCTTGCCTTTGGCACCGGCGGCCACGAGACCACCAGCCTCTGCCTGGAAGCGCTGGACGAGCGGGTCATGGGCGGTGAGCGGGTGCTGGACATCGGCACCGGCAGCGGCATCCTTGCCATTGCCGCCCTCAAGCTGGGCGCAGGCAGTGCCGAGGGCGTGGACATCGACCCCGTGGCCGTGCGCACCGCAGGCGAGAATGCTGCCCTGAACGGCGTGGCCGACAAGCTGACCGTTCTGGTGGGCGACCTGTCCGACAAGGCCAGCGGCAGGTACGATATCATCACCGCCAACATCGTGGCAAACGCCATCATCAGCCTTGCCCCCGCCGTGCCCGGCCTGATGGCCGAAAACGCCACCTTTATTGCCAGCGGCATCATCGACAGCCGCAAGGACGAGGTGATCGCCGCTCTGGAAGCCGCCGGCCTGACCGTGCAGGAAGTGAAGGAGAAGCGCGGCTGGGAGTGCATCGTCTGCAAAAAAGCGTAATTACAGAAGCTTTCATGATTTCTTTCAGCTGGCTTGCCCTCTCCGTCACCTTCGGTGCCACCTCTCCCAAAGGGAGAGGCCTTGGCAAAAAGATGAAGTTTGCGTGGACTGCCAAGGGCTCCCACTTTGGGGGAGCTGGATTTGCGAAGCAAAGACTGAGAGGGCGAGGACGTTTAAGGAGAACCACTATGCCTCACCGTTATTTTACAACCGAAATCTCCAATGGCACCGCCACCCTGCGGGGGGCCGATGCCCATCATCTTTCCCGCGTGATGCGGGGCAAGCTGGGGGACACTGTCATCTTATGTGACGGCAACGCCGTGGAATACACCGCCACCATCACCGGCTTCGGGCCGGAGACGGTGGAGTTCAGCGTGGAGCCGGGCTATCCCAGCGCCGCCGAACCCAGCGTGGAAGTGACCCTGTTCGTGGGTTACCCCAAGCAGGACAAGCTGGAACAGGTCATCCGCCACGGCGTGGAGCTGGGCTGCACCCACTTTGTGCCCTTCTTCAGCCGGTACTGCGTGGCCGCCCCCAAAAAGGAGGAGCAGAAAAACGAGCGCTACAACCGCATCGCCTTTGAAGCCGCCAAACAGTGCGGCCGGGGCGTGCTGCCGGATGTCGCACTGCCCCTGCCCAATTTTGGGGCCCTCTGCCGCAGTCTGGAAGGGTACGATCTCGTGCTCTTCTGCTACGAGCTGGGCGGCGCGCCCCTGCGCCAGCTGCTGGCAGACGCACAGCCTGCCGACGGCCAGCGGCTGAAGATCGCCCTCATCACCGGTGCCGAGGGCGGCTTTGCCGTGGAAGAGGCCGAAATGGCCGCCAATGCAGGTGTGAAAACGGTCGGCCTCGGCCCCCGCATCCTCCGGTGCGAGACCGCCCCGCTGGCGGTGCTCTCTGCCGTGATGACCCTGACAGGCAACTTGGAGTAATTTTTATTTCCACATATACAAAAAGGACGGCGCATGCCGTCCTTTTTGTTTACTTTATTTTCGCGTTCATCAGCGCTTTTTTCACCTCAATGAGGTTTTGCGGGCTGACCGAGAAGCTCCGCAGGCCCAGCTGCAGATATTGCAGGGTGTTGGCCGGATTGCCCACCGCGCTGCCGCAGATGGTCACGGGGATCCCGCCCTCCCGGGCAGCCTCCACTACCATGCGGATGAGCTTTTTCATTGCGTGGCTGGCCGGGCGGTAGTAGCGCTCGGCAATGGAGATATCCCGATCCACCGCGTGGGTGTACTGGGTCAGGTCGTTTGTCTCGATGACAAAGAAATTGCACCCGTGCTCCACGAATTCTTCTGCCGTCAGGCAGGCCGAGGGCACCCCGAACATCACGCCAAAGGGCGTGTTCGGGTCAAACTCCTCCCCGCGCTCCCGCAGCAGCTGGCGGCAGTGCGCTACCAGCCGCATGGCCTCATCCCAATCTTCGAGGTTGGTCACCATGGGGAACATGACCCGCAGGGGGCCGTGGGCTGCCGCCCGGAGCAGGGCGCAGATCTGCGTCTCAAACTGGTGGGTCTGGCGCAGGCTGCTGCGGATGCCCCGCAGGCCCAGCTTGGAGGATTCCAGCCCCCTATGGATATCGGCCATGGCGCGGTCCACACCAAAATCAAAGGTGCGCACTGTCACCACACCGCCCTTTGCGGCGGCAATGCAGGATTGATAGAACACGAACTGCTCCTGCTCGTCCACCGGGCGGCCCGGCAGCATCATATAGCCGCTGCGCAGCAGGCCCACGCCGGAAGCGCCTGCCTGCAGCGCCGATTCAATATCCTCCTGCCCGTAGCAGTTGGCCAGAAGCTCAAACGGCACATCATCCTTTGTCCGGTTGGGCAGGACGCTGATGCGGGCGGCTTCCGCGCTCTCCCACTGCAGCTCACAGATGCGGCTGACCGCCTGCTGGCGGGTGTTGGCATCCGGGTCCAGAATGCACTCGCCGTTGTTGGCATCCAGCACCACGGTGCGGCCGTCGCAATCATCCAGAAACTCCCGTCCCACCTGCACCACGCAGGGAATGTGCATGGCCCGCGCAATGATCGCCGCGTGGCTCTGCTTATTGCCCTCCGAAGTGATGATGCCCAGGATCATCCCCGCCGGAACGCTGAACAGATCGCTGGGCATCAGCATCTCTGCCGCCAGGATCACCGGGTGATCCAGTGCCAGCCAGACCCGGGGACGGTTGGTCAGCACGTTCACCACGCGGCGGGCGGCATCCAGAATATCTGCACTGCGCAGCTGCATGTAGGCGTTGTCCTCCATGGCCGCAAGCTGCTCTGCATAGCGGTTGCCCGCACGGTACATGGCTTCGGCAGCGCTGATGCCCGCCTTGATCTGGAATTTGACCTCGTTCATAAAGCCTTCATCTTCCAGCATCATGCTCTGGAACAGGAAGATGGCCTGCTCCGTGGGGCCGCTGCGGTCTGCCATGCCGTCCAGCTCACGCTGGGCTGTCCTGACAGCGTTTTCCAACAGACGCTGTTCCCGTTCCGCGTTGAACGGCCCGGCAGAAAAATTTTCGTGCCAGCGCTCCAACCGGCTCACCTTTCCCATCACAAGGCCCGGCGAGGCGCTGTGTCCCTGATAGACCTTCATTCCTCGATCACCTCCGGCAGTACCGGCCCGGTAAGGGCACGGCAGACCAATGCCTGCAAGAACGTATTGGGCAGCAGAGCGGCCCGTGCGGCCTGTGCCGCATTGCCGCTGCCCTCAAACAGGGGCGCAAAGCTCTCGATGCGCTCCCGGTCGCATTTTTCCAAAAAGGCTTCCGCCAGTGTCCGGGTGGTATAGAACACGGTGGGGTCCACGCCCGCATCCTCGGCGGCAGCTTCCAGCGGGGCCAGCTGGGCATCCTTCATGTTGGCCAGCAGCAGGGCCGCATCCGCTGTCAGGGTCACGGGGTATTTTTCCCGCACCGCCTTCTGCACCTGCTGGAATTTCCACGCAAAGGCGGCGGCATCCTCACAGCTCTCGGCGCTGGTGGAAACGGCATAGGCGCAGCCCCGCAGGTATCCCATGGCGCGGCGGGTATCGTAGTAGCCCAGCTCCATGTTCCGTCTGGCGGTATCAGGGTCAAAGTGGAGGATATCCCCCAGCTCCCAGTAGCTGCGGATCATAGTGGTGGGCAGGCCGGTGCGGTTGGGCAGGGTGATGCCCACCCCTTCCAGATCAACACAGACCAGTTCCTCCGCGCCCATCTTCTGGGCCAGCGCGGTGGGCATATTGTCCCGGTAGCCGCCATCCAGGAACTGCACCCCGTCGATCTGCTTTGCCCGCAGGGCGGGGAAACAGGCTGCCGAGGCCAGCAGGTAATCCTTTACCTTGCCCGCCGGGATATCCTCCAGCGTCAGCTCCCGGGGCTTCAGCCCCCGCTTTTCCACGGTGACAAGGCCGAACCGGATGGGCGAAGCCCGCAGGGCATCCTCATCCAGCACCCGCTCCACGATCTCTTCCAGCGGAGTCACGTCCATACCGCCGTCCCGCACCACTTCCCGCAGGAAGGCGTGCAGCTCAGAGAGGTCGGCGTTTTCCTCCGGCAGCTCCATCACATCCTGGCTGCGGATGCTCATCCACATATCCCGGGCCGTTTCGTACAGGTCCAGCGCAAACATGGCACCGTTCAGGCTGCCCACACTGGTGCCGGTGATGATCTGGGGCCGCCAGCCCAGCTCGGTCAGGGCACGCCACACACCCACCTGATAGCTGCCGCGCGCACCGCCGCCTGCCAGCACCAGTGCCTTGACCGGGGTATCATTCTGTGCCATCTGGAACGCCTCCTAGTCATTCTTTGGAAATCTGTCAAAAGTATACCATATTTTCCGGAAAAATTCTCCCTGTTTTTGGAACAAAATCCATGGTATAATTTTGTTAACTTGTGTGAAACGATGGTGGAGGTAAAACAATGCACTGCAACAACTGGATCTTTGATATGGACGGCACCCTGACCGACAGCATGACCGTGGTATGGGAGGGCGCGCCCGATGCCCTGCTGGCCCGCTATGGCCGCACCCCAAAATCCGACCTCCACAAAACGCTCCTGACCATGGGCATGGCCGATGGCGCGGCCTACCTCATCCGGGAGTATGACCTGCCCCTAAAAATGGAGGACTACAACGATGTGATGTGGGATGTTATCACCAAGCTCTACGAGACCGTGGAGCTCAAGCCCGGCGTGCGGGAGCTGCTGGCCCGCCTGAAGGCCGAGGGTGCCCACATGTGCATCTGCTCCAACACCTGGAACGCCCAGTGCCGCACCGTGCTCACCCGTTTGGGCATCGATGAATATTTCGACTTCTATGTGGAGGCACAGGGGGCGCTCCACAAGAGCAGGCCGGATGTATTTTTCCAGACCCTTACACGCCTGGGCGGCACTGACCCCGACCGGTGCGTTGTCTGTGAGGATTCCCTCTACGCCGCCTGCACCGCCCACGATGCAGGCTTCCACGTCATCGGCATCGCCGATGCCGCCAGCAAGTCCGATGAGCCCGCCCTGCGGGAGGTCAGCGACCAGTTCCTGACCGACTGGACGGAGCTGGACTGGGACAAAGTATGACCCCTGCACCATGCAGAAAGCGGCCCGCAGAAGCAGGCCGCTTTCTTTTTGTATGATAGACCTATCCTTCCAGAAACGCCCGGAACGCCGCCCTTACGGCGGGCTCACGCCCCCGGGGGATGGGCACCCGTGCCCCACTGCGCATCCAGAGCTCTCCGGCGGAGAGCTGGGCGGCGGCGGCAAGGTTGACCACATAGGAGCGGTGGGGCTGCAAAAAACGGGCATCGGCCAGCAGGGGCTTTGCCACCTCGGAAAAGGGGACCCGCAGGGAGAGGGAGGCCACGTCCTCGCCGCTGGCAAGGTGGTAGTGCACCACATGGTGGGTGCACTCCAGATACTCGATGTCCGCAAAGGGCAGGGCCCGCAGGCCCATAGCCGTGGTGACCGGGATGACCGGGCCGTATTCCGGCTCGGTGGCCCGGTCCAGCAGGGCTGTCAGCTGCTCCGGACGGAACGGGATATGCAGGTACTGCATCGCGTCCACCCGGAACGCTTCGTAGGCATAGGCCGTGGTGTGGGCCAGAAAGGCCAGCGGGGCCCGCACACCCCGGCGGCGCAGCTCTGCAGCCGCCTGCAGGCCGCTGCACGGGTTGGCGGCAGGCAGCTCAATGAGGTAGAGCTCGTACCGGGAGCCCGCTTCCTCCTGCTGCAGCAGGGCCGCTGTGCTTTCCAGCTGCTCCACGATGCAGGCATCGGCCCGGCGGGCATAATATTCCATGCAGTGGCGCTGCACCCGGCCCCGCAGCACAGGGTCCGGGCTGCACACCGCAATGTGAAAGATCATATCCGCTCCTCCTTTCTCTCTGCACAGCGCTTGATTTTTGCGCCATGAGGGAGTATTATGGACGAAAAAAGAAATGGGGGACACCGCCATGGATCAGCCGCTCGTCAGCATCATCCTGCCCGTATACAACGCTCAGAATCATCTGGCCCGCTGCATCGGCAGCATCCTGAACCAGACCTATAAAAACATCGAACTCATCATCCTGAACGATGGCTCCAAGGATCACAGCCTGCCCGTATGTGAGGAATTCCGCGCCAAGGACAGCCGCATCGTGCTGGTGGACAAGGAGAACTCCGGCGTGTCCGACACCCGCAACCTGGGCCTGAAGCTGGCCGGGGGCGAGTATGTCCAGTTCGTGGACAGCGATGACTACATCGACCCGGACTTCACCCAGCATCTGGTGGAAGCCGCCGAGACGCACCACGCAGACCTTGTGATTGCGCCATACAAGATGGTGATCCCCGCCGGGGCCACAAAGCCCGAGCAGGTGCTGGAAAAGCTGGAGGACAATCTGGGCGTGATGAGTGTTGCCCGGCCCCCTGAGGTGCGGGAATACGGTTTCCTGCCCGCCGGGGTCTACGACAAGGACACCTTTGCCCTGCGGCTGATGGACAAGCCCGCCTCCTACTTTTACAGCGTGCTCTGGAACAAGCTCTACCGCCGCATCCTGCTCACCGGCAATGACATCCAGTTCACCAGCGAGCTGAAATGGGCCGAGGATCTGGTGTTCAACATGCAGTATATCCAGTATGCCGAGGCCTTCGTCTCCATTGACAAAGCCGGTTACTACTACGTCCAGAATCCCCAGAGCATCTGCCACACCCAGATCAACCCGGCCTCCATCGTGCAGAACAAGATCCAGACGTTCCGGTATTATAAAGACCTCTACACCCGCCTTGGAATGTACGAGGAGGTGCGGCCCCAGCTGTATAAGTTCCTGGTGGATATCGCCGAGAGCACCTACCCCTCCGGCCCCTTCAAAAAGATCATTGAGGAAGCCAAGGAATATTGGAAAAACCGGAAAGAATAAACCAAAATCGGGAGACCCCCTGCGGGGTCTCCCTTTTTGTGGTTATGCTCCGATGGCAGCGCACTTCTTTGCCAGCCAATCCCGCTCTTCTTCATTCAGGCGGGGAGCCAGCTTCTCAAACACTTCGCGGTGGTAGGCGTTCAGCCAGTCCAGCTCGTCCCGGGTCAGGACACCGGGCACCACAGGAGAGGTGGCAATGGGCACAAAGGTCAGCGGACGGAAGGCCAGGAAGGTGCCGTACTGGTTGTCGGCCTTGTGGTAACACTCCAGCTCGTTCTCAATGCGGATACCCACCTGACCGGCCTCGTACACGCCCGGCTCATCGGTGATGATCATGCCCGGCTGGAACACCGTGGTGTTGCGGCCGTTCAGGGCGTGGGGACCCTCGTGGACGTTGCCCACAAAGCTGACGCTGTGGCCGGTGCCGCAGCGGTAGTTGATGAGGTGCTGCCACAGTGGCTCACGGGCGATGGTATCCAGCATGTGGCCGTCGCAGTAGTTCAGCCAGACAGCCTTTGCAATGTCGATGTGGCACTGCAGGGTCCAGGTGTAGAACAGCTTTTCGTCCTCAGTCAGCTCACCCAACGGGTAGGTACGGGTGATATCGGTGGTGCCGTCCAGATAGGTGGCACCGCTGTCCACCAGCAGGAAGCCCTTGCGCTCCAGCTTGGCATGGTCCTCCTCGGTGGCG
The DNA here is from genome assembly GCF_017377535.1 of Faecalibacterium sp. Marseille-Q4137. Classification (NCBI taxonomy): domain Bacteria; kingdom Bacillati; phylum Bacillota; class Clostridia; order Eubacteriales; family Oscillospiraceae; genus Faecalibacterium; species Faecalibacterium sp. Marseille-Q4137. The sequence continues at coordinate 7,743 of NZ_JAFREK010000008.1, read as the reverse complement.
TGGTAGTGCATCATGGCAGCGTTTCCACCGTAGGCGGCAATGGTGCCAAAGCTCTCCACGATGAATTTGTCCTGTGCAGAGCGGTACTTGTGGAGGATCTCGTCCACGGTCAGCTCGGTCAGCTCTTCCCCGGCAGCCAGACGCTCTTCCAGCTCCTTCTGGAACCGCACCATGGCAACCGCATCCCGCAGATGGGCTTCGCGGTCGTGAGCCAGCTCGACCTCATTCTTCACACCCTTCATGGGCAGCAGGGGATCGGCCTCATCCTTCACGGTCAGGGCGGCGTTGTTCTGCAGGGTCTCGTAAACGGCAAAGTTCACAGATGCAGGGTCAGCCAGCACGGTCTGGGGCTCGGTCTCAGCGGCCAGGAACTTGAGCACGTCATCGTACTCCTGGATCTCCACGCCGTTGGCCTTGAGCTCTGCGGCAGCTTCCGCGCCCAGACGTGCAGTGTTGATGAAGAGCACCGCGCGCTCCGGGGTCACATAGCAGTAAGACATGGCATAGGGAGTGCACTGGATATCCATGGCACGCAGGTTCAGCAGCCAGGCCAGATTATCCAGCTTGCCCACCAGCTGTGCGGTGCAGCCCAGCTCCTTGAGTTTGCCGCGCAGGCGCTCCAGCTTTTCGGCAGGGGAGAAGCCTGCATACTCCTTGGGCAGGATCCATGCCGGGGTGGCAGGCAGGGCGGGGCGGCCCTCGGTCCACAGCTCATCCTCAAGGTTCAGGGTCTTGATGGTGCCCTTCTTGGCATCCAGCTTCTTCTGCACGCCGCGCACCAGCCCGCAGGAAGCGGTCAGGCCGCACAGGCCCAGCACGCCGTTCTCAGGCAGCACCTTGCCGCAGTATTCCTCCACGGTGGGCACGCCCGGCTCACCCATCCGCATCAGCTGGATCTCGGTACCGGCGATCTCCTTTTCGGCCTGCACAAAGTAGCGGCCGTCTGCCCAGACAGCGCTCTCGGTGGGGGTGACGACGAAGTTGGAGTTCTCGCCGTGGAAGCCGGAGAAATAAGTCAGGGAGGTGTAATGGTCGGGCAGGTACTCGCTGGAATGCGGGTCACCCACCGGGATCAGATAAACGTCCACGCCGTTGGCCTTCATGGCAGCCCGCAGGGCAGCCAGACGCTCAGGAACCGTGTTCATGCTCATAATAAAAAGCCTTCTTTCTTCCATCTATCTGCCGGAAAAACGTCCGGCGGCGGGAGTCACTGTGTCCTATTGTACCATCACTCCGGGCAGAATGCAATTCACCGGCAGCGAAAAGCCCCCGCCGGGGCATCAGCACTCAGGCGGGGGCAGAAAGCACGGTCACTGCACATTCTTTTTTGCAAGATCTTTGGTATACAGGGCACGGGTGGCGTTCAGCACAGCCAGCACCATCACGCCCACATCGGCGAAGATGGCGGTCCACATACTGGCCAGACCCAGCGCACCCAGCACCAGGCAGGCGAACTTGATTGCCAAAGCAAACACGATGTTCTGATACACGATGCGCAGGGTGCGGCGGGCAATGCGCATGGCCAGCGCGATCTTGGCCGGGTCATCATCCATCAGGACAACGTCAGCGGCCTCGATGGCGGCATCGGAGCCCAGAGCACCCATGGCGATGCCCACATCGGCACGGGACAAAACCGGGGCATCGTTGATGCCGTCGCCCACAAAAGCGAGGTTTTCTTTGGGCTGCTTTGCGGCGAGGAGCGTTTCGATCTGGTCCACCTTGTCGCCGGGCAGCAGGCCTGCATGGTATTCATCCAGACCCAGCTCGGCGGAAACGGCCTTTGCCACAGGCTCCGCGTCGCCGGTCAGCATGACCGTCTTGCGGACACCGGCCTGTTTCAGGCCCTTGATGGCAGCAGCACTGTGAGGTTTGACCACATCAGCGATGAGCAGATAGCCTGCATATCTGCCCTCCATGGCAACATGGACGATGGTGCCCGGCTCGGTGATCTCGGGAACCGTCAGGCCCAGCTTTGCCATCAGGCGGGCGTTGCCGGCAGCGACGGTTTTGTCGTCCACCTTTGCGGTCACGCCGTGGCCGCCCAGCTCCTGCACATCGGTCACACGGCTGGGGTCAATGTCCTTGCCGTAAGCGTTCTTGATGCTCAGGGAGATGGGGTGCTTGGACCAGCTCTCGGCCAGAGCGGCGGCTTCCACAAGGGCATCCCCGGTCACGCCGTTTTCGGGGTGGATGCCCACCACCTTGAAGGTACCCTGGGTCAGGGTGCCGGTCTTATCAAACACCACGATGCCGGTGCGGGCCAGCTCCTCCAGATAGGTGGAGCCCTTGACCAGGATGCCGCAGGCGGACGCGCCGCCGATGCCGCCGAAGAAGCTCAGCGGGATGGAGATGACCAGAGCGCAGGGGCAGCTGATGACCAGGAAGGTCAGGGCGCGGTAGACCCAGTCACCGAAGCGGGCGGGCTGGCCCATCAGCAGCAGAACGATGGGGGGAACAAAGGCCAGCGCCAGTGCGCCGTAGCAGACGGCGGGGGTGTAGACCCGGGCAAAGCGGGTGATGAAGTTCTCGGTGCGGGCCTTTTTCATGCTGGAATTTTCCACCAGGTCGAGGATCTTGGAAACGGTGGATTCGCCGAACTCCTTGGTGGTCCGCACCTTCAGCAGGCCGGTCATGTTCACACAGCCGCTGATGACCTCATCGCCGGAACGGACATCCCGGGGCAGGCTCTCGCCGGTCAGGGCGGCGGTGTTCAGGGCAGAAGTTCCCTCCACGATGATGCCATCAATGGGCACCCGCTCGCCGGGCTGGACCACGATCACAGTGCCCACCTCCACATCATCGGGGTCCACCTGCTCCAGCCTGCCGTCCTCGCCCTCAACATTGGCGTAATCGGGGCGGATATCCATCAGGCTGGAAATGCTCTGGCGGCTCTTGCCCACGGCCACGCTCTGGAACAGCTCGCCGATCTGGTAGAAGATGATAACGGCACAGCCCTCCACATAATCGCCCAGCGCAAACGCGCCCACGGTGGCAACGGCCATCAGGAAGCACTCGTCAAAGGGCTGGCGGTTCTTGATGCCCAGCAGTGCCTTGCGGAGCACATCCCAGCCGACCACCAGATAGGGGATGCAGTAGAGCAGCAGCTCCACCGGCGTGGGGAACTGGGGCAGCAATTTGAGGATGAGCACCAGCACCAGAGCAGCAATGATCCGGTACAGGTTCTTCTTCTGCTTTTTATTCATATCTGTACTCTCCTTTTTTCTGGGTTCTGGGCCGCAATGCGCCGCGGCGGGCGGGGTGGATTCAACAGGTTTTCCCCACGGGATAGACTTTTCCACGTTTTCCCCTGAGTTTTCCACGGACTTTTCCCGGAGAAAACCTGCTTTTTCGCGTTTCTTTTTGCACTTTTTCGCAGAAGCTGTTGAAAACCCGGTGGAAACTGTTGAAAACCCGTTTTCTTTTCCACAGTTTCCTACACCGGCTTTTGGGCCGTTCTGCCCGAAAAATGCGTCACAAAAAGCTCCCCCACAGGGGAGCCGCACTGGAGTTACAAACCCCTGTTTCCTCAGATATCAAAGATCTCGCAGTCGTCCTCGACCTTTTTGCAGGCAGCCAGAACATTCACCATGGTGTTGTGGGGGTCTGCACCCTCAGCAAACTCAACCTTCATCTTCTGGGTCATAAAGCTGACGGTAGCCTGTGCCACGCCTGCAACGGTGTTGGCGGCATCCTCCATCTTCTGGGCGCAGTTTGCGCAGTCAACTTCGATCTTGTAGCTCTTCTTCATTATAAGTACCTCTCTTTATTTTATATGGACCTCTCAGGCACGCCTTGTGCGCCCGGAGGCTTTGTACTGCGTTTTCCGTTTACTCCTCAATGTGGTCCATGCCCATCGAGAGGATGCTTCTCACATGGTCATCATCCAGTGCATAGTAAACGGTTTTGCCATCCCGGCGGAAGCGCACCAGCTTGGTATCCTTGAGCACCCGGAGCTGGTGGCTCACTGCCGACTGGCTCAGCTGCACCGCATTGGCAATGTCCTGCACGCAGAGTTCATTGTCATGCAGCGCATATAAGATCTTGATGCGGGTGGAGTCGCCGAACACCCGGAACAGGTCGGCCAGCTCATACAGCACCTCGTCATCCGGCATCACCACCGGTTCCGTGTTTTCCTGCCCCGCCGGGGTCATTTGCTCCAATCCGATCATGTCCGTTCTCCTTTTGCTGCGTTTTACATGAACGTCTGCTCATGTGTTCATATTATCATGCAGAAGAGCTTCTGTCAAGGGGTTTTGCAAAGATTTCCGCATTCCTCTTAAAATCATCGAAAAAAGCCGCAAAAAACGCCCAAACGGAGGGAGATTTGCAGAAAAAAACGCCCAAACAGGTGCATCTGTGCCAAAAGTGTGGTATTCTAACAATGTATTTTCAAAATTTTCGCCTTCGGGCATCTGGAAAGGACGTATTTTTATGTTGGAAGCTGGAATCCGCGGCGAGCAGAGTGTCGCCGTTACTTCCGAGAACACCGCAAAGACCATGGGCAGCGGCACGCTGGACGTGTTTGCCACCCCCGCGCTGGTGGCACTGGCCGAAAAGACCTGCTGGATGAGCGTTGCCGCCGCGCTGGACGAGGGCTGCGGCACCGTGGGCACCCGGCTGGAGCTGGAGCACAGCGCCCCCACCCCTGTGGGCATGACCGTGACCTGCGAGAGTGAGCTGACCGCCGTGGAGGGCCGCAAGCTGGTGTTCAAGGTCTCCCTGCACGACGAGAAAGGCCCTGTGGGCGGCGGCGTGCACGAGCGGTTCATCATCAACAACGCCAAGTTTGCCGCAAAGGCAGAGAGCAAAAAGGGGTAACGGCCTCGCCCTCTCAGTCAGCGCCGTTGGCGCTGCCAGCTCCCCCAAAGGGGGAGCCTTTGGCATTGTGGGCAGGCTGACCGTGCAGATACAGCGGCACTCTGTCCTCTTCCATCACCTGCGCTTCCGCCTTTTGCTGGGCGGCGGTCAGCAGGCGGATGGCCTGTTCGTTGGCGCGGAACAGCTCAAAATACAGCGCTTTATAATCCGGCGTGGCGGCGGCCCCCTTTCCGTTTGCAATAGGGATAGTCTGCCCCGGGCCGGGACAAAAAATCAAGTGAGGAATCATTTATGAAAAAGACAAATCTCTCCTGGGTGGGGGCACTGCTGGTGTTTGCCCTGCTGCTGTGGTGCACCGCAGCCACCCCCGGCACCATTGCCGACCCGGCCAGCTACGCCCCCGCGGTGTACAGCTCCATGCTTTCCCTGCTGCCGCCGGTGGTGGCCATTGTGCTGGCCCTGAACACCAAGGAGGTCTACACCTCCCTGCTGGTGGGCATTGCCACCGGCGCGCTGCTCTTTGCCAACGGCAACCTGGAGCTGGCGCTCAACACCCTGTTTTTCAACGAGGACGGCGGCATGGTTGCCAAGCTCTCTGACAGCAGCAACGTGGGCATTCTGGTTTTTCTGGTGATGCTGGGCATTCTGGTGGCCCTGATGAACAAGGCCGGCGGCAGCGCCGCCTTTGGCCGCTGGGCTTCCACCCACATCCACACCCGGGCCGGGGCGCAGTTTGCCACCCTGATTCTGGGTATGCTCATTTTTGTGGACGACTACTTCAACTGCCTGACCGTTGGCTCTGTGATGCGCCCCGTGACCGACCGGCAGAAGGTCTCCCGCGCAAAGCTGGCCTACCTCATTGATTCCACCGCCGCGCCCATCTGCATCATTGCGCCGGTGTCCAGCTGGGCCGCCGCCGTTACTTCCAGCGTGCCCGAGGGCTCCGGCATCAACGGTTTTACCATGTTCCTGCGCACCATCCCCTATAACTATTACGCCCTGCTGACCATTGTGATGAGCCTGTTCCTCATCTTCACGGGCACGGACTACTGCTCCATGAAGCAGCACGAGGACAACGCCCGGGCCGGTGACCTTTTCACCACGGCCGACCGCCCCTACGGCGACGATGTGGATGCCGAGGACGATGCCCACGGCCATGTCATTGATCTGGTGGCCCCGGTGCTGGTGCTGATCGCGGCCTGCATCTTTGGCCTGATCTACACCGGCGGCTTCTTTGAGGGCGTGGACTTCATCACCGCCTTCTCCGACTGCAACGCCTCCGCCGGTCTGGTGCTGGGCAGCAGCATTGCCCTGATGTTCACCTTTGTGTTCTACCGTGTCCGCAGCGTGATGACGTTCCAGGATTTTGCCGCCTGCATCCCCGAGGGCTTCAAGGCCATGGTCAGCCCCATGCTGATCCTGACCCTGGCCTGGACGCTTTCCGGCATGACCAACCTGCTGGGTGCAAAATATTACGTTGCCAACCTGCTGGGCGGCTCCGCTGCCGCCCTGCAGTACCTGCTGCCGGTCATCATCTTCCTGGTGGCGGTGTTCCTGGCCTTTGCCACCGGCACCTCCTGGGGCACCTTCTCCATCCTGATCCCCATTGTCTGCCACGCTTTCCCCCAGGGCGAGATGCTGGTGGTCTCCATTGCGGCCTGCCTGTCCGGCGCTGTGTGCGGCGACCACTGCTCTCCCATTTCCGACACCACCATCATGGCCTCTGCCGGTGCGCATTGCAGCCATGTGAACCATGTTTCCACCCAGCTGCCCTACGCCATTACCGCCGCTTCCTGCTCTGCCGCGTGCTATGTGATCACCGGCCTGACCCAGATGTTCCTGGGCAGCAGCGCCAGCCTGTGGACCTCGCTGATCCTGCTGGGCGTTGCCATTGTGCTGGAGCTGGTGGTGCTGAACATTCTGCGCGTAAAGCTGGGCAAAAAGACCAAAGCGTGATATACTAAAGGAAATTGAGTGTTCGAAGGGAGACCGTACCATGCTGGAAAAAGCATTCAACGATGTCTATACCAAGTTCAAGCTCCATTTCTACCAGAACGTGTTCCAGCGCTTTGCCACCCGTGAGGCGACCCTGACCACGGTGGAATCCTTTTGCATGGAGGGCATTATGGCCATGGGGGAGCCCACCATTGCGGAGTTTTCCCGGATGATGCAGATCTCCACCCCCAACGCGGCGTATAAGATCGGCTCGCTGGTGCGCAAGGGCTATGTGGAAAAGATCCAGTCCACCACCGACCGCCGGGAGTATCACCTGCGGCCCACCCAGAAGTATATCGACTACTACAACATCAGCTACTCCTACCTGAGCACGGTGGTCCAGCGGGTGAACAAGCGCTTCCCCAAAGAGGACGTGAAGAAGCTGGAACAGATGCTGACCATCATCAGCAACGAGCTGATGCCCGAGCTGAACCTGGAAAACAACCCGGAGGCTCCGGAGGAAAAGAAAACCGCGCGCTGAGCCGCACCCTTCCGGAAACCCCGGAAGCCCGTGCGCCGACCCCGCACAGCCAGACAGGGCTGCCCCACAGAGATGTGGAGCAGCCCTGTTTTTTTCTGCCGGAACGGGCCATGCGGCCAACAAAAAAAGCCCCGGAGGGCTTGCGGGACCCTCCGGGGCGAGGCAGCGGCGTGCGGGCCCGCTGCCTCAGGGAATAGCGATTGGCAGGAGATTCTGGAAAGTAACTTTTTGGGGGAATCGTTAAGGAATGTGATGCATGGCCCAAAGGGTCAGCGGGGTGGCTGCCTGGGGCCTTTGGGGGTTGGGGTTCAGTGCTGGGACTTGTAGAACATGGCCTTGCGCTTGCGCTCCATCCAATATCCCGCTGCAGACAGCACCATGCCTGCGCCCAGCATCAGGTCTGCCAGCCAGCCGCTGGTGCCGGTCTGGATCAGCTTGGCATCCTGCAC
>NZ_JAFREK010000089.1:0-2742 GCF_017377535.1 Faecalibacterium sp. Marseille-Q4137 | reverse complement strand
ATATTCTATCTTTATTAATCTAAACCGATAGTATTCTTTTGAAGTTTTCATAAATATTGCTGATCATATCAAAGTTCTTATAGAAGACTGATATTTCATCATAAGCATCCCGCAGAAGAGAAGGAACATACTTTTTCTTATTAACTCTCGTGTACGGGCCATCAGATTCTATTAAAAGCCGTTCTAAAGGCAACAAGTGATATTTTTCCGCATTACAACTATTTACCATGTTTGTGTTTATCGAAAAATAGCAACCTAAATCCACTAATTTCAACATATGGTCGCGATTTCCCGTATACCAATGCACAATTGCTTTTTGGGGATTGTATTTTGCCAAAATACGAATAGCATCTTCTTCTGCTCCCCTGATATGTATCGTCATCAACTTATTTTCCGAAGCGCAAAGCTCCACAATCTGTTCAAAAAATCTTAATTGAAGTTGTTTGTCCATATACGATTTCGCCGAATAATCTAATCCTACTTCGCCAATATAATTAGTCAACATTATAAGTCTCATAAAATCTTTTATATCATTTTCATCTAATGTCGACTCCTGCGGATGAAAGCCTATAGCAAACTTTAAATATTTTGTCTCTGTAATTTGATTTTTGCACGTCCAAAAAACACCAGGTGAATTTGTTACACAGATTGTATACTGTTTTAGTTCTGTAATATTTCTGGCCATCTCCAGATAGTTTTTATAATGATCCAAATGGAAATGTGTATCTATTAAGTTCATCATTACATATATGCTTCTATTTTCGAATCATCTGAAAAATATTCAATCAAATCATTCATACCTTGTTTATAGACTCGTTTAAATGCTTGAACTTCTTCAAAATCAAGTTTTCCCGTACAACGAATCAATCGTTCAATCTCTTTATCCGAAAAATTTTTGTATCTATGAATACTACTTAAAACCGCAAATAGATCTGCAGATTTGTTTTTATCCGCTTCTGCTTCAATGAATTCCGATGCCTTTCTGACCTCATTTTCTTTCGACTCAACATCTTGTAAAGAGCTCTTCCGAATAATACAAGGGTAACAAAATCCACAGTTTACAGGATATTCTCTAGAACCCACACGATTGTATCTAGCTACACATGGATGCGAGCATGAAATAGTATTTTTATAGCACCTTTTAAATGCATCTGTTTCGGAAACCATATTCACAATTTCTCGTTTGGTGTTAAAAGCAAAGAAATTAGAAATATGGTTTTGAATTCCAACACTTGCAATCAGCTCATTTAGTGAATTTAAAAAATAAGGGTGCGTTGTCCTAGTACTACAGGATCCTTTTCGGCCATTTGTAAGAGCCACATTTAAGCCAATGAATCCATTCTCAGGTATATACACCGGAACTTGTTTTCCCATGATGCCAGCAATAGAAACCGCCGCACATAAAAACAGTAAAGAACGTCCTCTAGAAGTATTTTCCACTCTGCACAACTGCTCATCCGTCTTAAATGGCGCTCTTGCTCCAGCGGTAAAGCCAAGAAAAACTGATTTTTGGGAAGGAAAGCATTCGTTGAAATTTTCACAGAATTGTTCTTGAATATAACGAAGCTTTGGATATTCATTATGCCCAACCAATACTGGAGAGTGTCCTTCTTGCAATAGTTTTATCGCACCGCAATATGAGTCCAGACCTCCAGAGAACAAGCTAACACAATCGCATCCAGATAAATCTATATATTTTCTATTTTTGTTCTTATGTGAACCGTATTCCGTAGTCGCCTGCCGAAAAGAAACCTTCCACTCATCTCCTGTCAAAAAAGAAAGAATCTTGCTCCATTGGATTTTACAATTATCCCATTTGTCCCGCTCTAAAACTGGAATAGAAACCTCTATTTTTCGTGTCCATGAATCCAAAAATAGACTTCTCGAAATCCTTTTATCTAAGGCAAACACACTAAGTCCTATTACAAATAAATCTTCGTAAATCGAATTCATTCTTTGCTGACCCAAATGATACCATATATTGGGCAATCCAGAATAGATAGTGCTTTTTGAGTCCCTGTTTAATGTAAGAATATAAGCGTCATTCCATTCAATGTCCGGGTCCGCATCGTTTTCTTTTTTTATCCAAAATTTCATTAGGCTGTCCCCCCATAAAAACGCGTGCATACATCATATGCTTCGTTCAATGCCTCTTTAACAACATTTGCTGCACCGATGTCCTTAAGATTAATTTGCTTTATTTCCTTATCAGACAATGAATCATGTAGTGCATCAGCTATGTATGAATGCATTTCATCTAATATCTCAAATTTTTCGTTACTTGTACGACCTTTTCCTATTTTCTCTTCAAAATTCACATCGAAACTGATCTGCACAAATGAGGTAACCATTTCTCTTAACAAACTGTCCAAATCCACATTTCCCAATTGATCTACGGAATCTATTTGCAAATTATCAAGAGCCTGAGATAGTGAATCTGCCGCCAATGAATCTTCTAGCGAAGAGGAATTATTTGTAAATTGATAAAGTAGTTCATGCAATATTTCATTCGAAGATTTTTCAATTAAATCTGATCGACCAAAATCGATCAAACCTTGTTCTAAGCCCTGCTGTCTAATATCATAGGCAAACCCCAAAATATTACCAGCAGCGTTGGCAAATGATGTAGTGCCAACTGCAGCTCCAGAACTCATTGCCTCACCAAATTTCTGAATAGCGTTTACTCTTGAATCTGCATCCCGATTTCGTAAAAAAGATGATATAGCCCTTTTGGCATTACTC
>NZ_JAFREK010000088.1:0-2802 GCF_017377535.1 Faecalibacterium sp. Marseille-Q4137 | reverse complement strand
CATTGCCTAAGCTTCGGTGTCAGGTTTAGCCCCGTTAAATTCTCCGCGCAAAGACGCTCGACCAGTGAGCTATTACGCACTCTTTGAATGAGTGGCTGCTTCTGAGCCAACATCCTGGTTGTCTGCGTATCTTCACATCGTTTTCCACTTAACCTGACTTTGGGACCTTAGCTGTAGATCTGGGCTGTTTCCCTTTTGACAATGACATTTATCTGACACTGTCTGACTCCCAAGCATCAATACTCTGGCATTCTGAGTTTGATAAGCTTCGCTAACCTCTCGGCCGCTAGGCTATTCAGTGCTTTACCTCCAGGTATCTAACTTGAGGCTAGTCCTAAAACTATTTCGGGGAGAACCAGCTATCTCCGGGTTCGATTGGAATTTCTCCGCTACCCACAGTTCATCCGCCGCCTTTTCAACGGAGGTCGGTTCGGTCCTCCATGGAATTTTACTTCCACTTCAACCTGACCATGGGTAGGTCACCCGGTTTCGGGCCCATTATATGCAACTTAACGCCCTTTTCAAACTCGCTTTCGCTTCGGCTCCAGACCTTAAGTCCTTAACCTTGCTGCATACAATCGCTCGCCGGACCGTTCTACAAAAAGTACCCTATCACACTTTGACGTGCTCTAGGTGCTTGTAGGCACAGGGTTTCAGGTTCTATTTCACTCCCCTCCCGGGGTGCTTTTCACCTTTCCTTCACAGTACTATACGCTATCGGTCACTGGGTAGTATTTAGGGTTGGAGGGTGGTCCCCCCGTATTCCGACCAGGTTTCACGTGTCTGGCCGTACTCTGGATCCTGCGCAGCTCTCTCCGTTTTCACCTACGTGGTTCTCACACTCTCTGACCGGCCTTCCCATGCCGTTCGGTTAACAGATTGAGTCTTAAAAGCAGTCCGTACCCCGAAAGTATTTCTACTCTCGGTTTGCCCTCTTCCGCGTTCGCTCGCCACTACTTACGGAATCTCGTTTGATGTCTCTTCCTCGCCCTACTTAGATGTTTCAGTTCAGGCGGTTCCCTCAATACACCTATTTTGAATTTCAGTGTATTGTACCTGAGTATGAACCCAGGTGAGTTTCCTCATTCAGAGATCTCCGGATCAATGCTTATTTGCAGCTCCCCGAAGCTTATCGCAGCTTATCACGTCTTTCATCGGCTCCCAGTGCCAAGGCATTCGCCCTGCGCCCTTGTTCGCTTGACCATTCAAACTATTCTCTTTCGAGAATGGCTTGTATTTCCTCTTGATTCTCTTTTGCCAACGAAGATTATTGTTACCCTTCCTTTTGAAATTGCAATATTTCTTAAAAGAACTTACTATAATCTTTGTTTCGCAGTTATTATTCAGTTTTCAAGGTACGTCTTTGAGTGTCCTTTTCAGGGCCCTCAAAATCGAACAATATCTACTCTGCTTGTATCTGTCACCTGTTCCAGATGTCGACCATCTTCGATGTTCTTCCATCTGCCTGACTCCTTAGAAAGGAGGTGATCCAGCCGCAGGTTCTCCTACGGCTACCTTGTTACGACTTCACCCCAATCACCAGTTTTACCTTCGGCGGCGTCCTCCTTGCGGTTAGACTACCGACTTCGGGTCCCCCCGGCTCTCATGGTGTGACGGGCGGTGTGTACAAGGCCCGGGAACGTATTCACCGTGGCATGCTGATCCACGATTACTAGCAATTCCGACTTCGTGCAGGCGAGTTGCAGCCTGCAGTCCGAACTGGGACGTTGTTTCTGAGTTTTGCTCCACCTCGCGGTCTTGCTTCTCTTTGTTTAACGCCATTGTAGTACGTGTGTAGCCCAAGTCATAAAGGGCATGATGATTTGACGTCATCCCCACCTTCCTCCGTTTTGTCAACGGCAGTCCTGCCAGAGTCCTCTTGCGTAGTAACTGACAGTAAGGGTTGCGCTCGTTGCGGGACTTAACCCAACATCTCACGACACGAGCTGACGACAACCATGCACCACCTGTCTCTGCGTCCCGAAGGAAAATACTGTTTCCAGCATCGTCGCAGGATGTCAAGACTTGGTAAGGTTCTTCGCGTTGCGTCGAATTAAACCACATACTCCACTGCTTGTGCGGGCCCCCGTCAATTCCTTTGAGTTTCAACCTTGCGGTCGTACTCCCCAGGTGGATTACTTATTGTGTTAACTGCGGCACTGAAGGGGTCAATCCTCCAACACCTAGTAATCATCGTTTACGGTGTGGACTACCAGGGTATCTAATCCTGTTTGCTACCCACACTTTCGAGCCTCAGCGTCAGTTGGTGCCCAGTAGGCCGCCTTCGCCACTGGTGTTCCTCCCGATATCTACGCATTCCACCGCTACACCGGGAATTCCGCCTACCTCTGCACTACTCAAGAAAAACAGTTTTGAAAGCAGTTTATGGGTTGAGCCCATAGATTTCACTTCCAACTTGTCTTCCCGCCTGCGCTCCCTTTACACCCAGTAATTCCGGACAACGCTTGTGACCTACGTTTTACCGCGGCTGCTGGCACGTAGTTAGCCGTCACTTCCTTGTTGAGTACCGTCATTATCTTCCTCAACAACAGGAGTTTACAATCCGAAGACCTTCTTCCTCCACGCGGCGTCGCTGCATCAGGGTTTCCCCCATTGTGCAATATTCCCCACTGCTGCCTCCCGTAGGAGTCTGGGCCGTGTCTCAGTCCCAATGTGGCCGTTCAACCTCTCAGTCCGGCTACCGATCGTCGCCTTGGTGGGCCATTACCTCACCAACTAGCTAATCGGACGCGAGGCCATCTCAAAGCGGATTGCTCCTTTTCCCTCTGGTCGATGCCGACC
>NZ_JAFREK010000087.1:0-2880 GCF_017377535.1 Faecalibacterium sp. Marseille-Q4137 | reverse complement strand
AACAACTTGTTATGAAAGTCATTGCAACTATTTTAATTGTTTGTGTGATAGCGTTCGTGCTTTTTATTGATGCAATAGCATTTGGCATTATAGGACCAGTTCAAGATTAACAATTCCAGTTTGACAAGGAAGTGCTTTGCATGAAAAAGCGTATATCAAGGATTCTCGGTTTAATAATGCTGATTATAGCTATTGCATTTATAGTGTTTGCATTGAACCATCCAGAAATGAGTTTTCCTTGGAACAATACCATTACTTGGTTACTGTATGGTTTATATATTCTTGTGACAGTCATGTTGCTTATTGCGCCTAAGACGAAGAAGTAAACAATTCGCGTTTGTGGAGCGAAGCGGAACAATGAAAGCCCCAGTGGGGCTTTTAAGTGACAGAACAGTCTTGCGTAGCAAGATGGAGGGGCCTCGCCCCGACAAGTTCCAGTTTGCCGGGCAGACGGACATCTGAATAACACAAAATGAGGGGGCAGCCATGGTACTTTATTTTACGGGAACCGGCAACAGCCGGTATCTGGCGCGGCGCATTGCCGAAGGGTTGGAGATGCCGCTTTACGACCTGAACGCTTGCATCAAGGCAGGGAATACCGCCCCGGTGCAGACTGGCCGGGATGTGGTGCTGGTCACGCCTACCTACGCATGGCGCATCCCCCGGGTGGTGTCGGAGTGGCTGGGCAAGACCGAGCTGACCGGGGCAGAGCGCATCTGGTTTGTGATGGATTGCGGCAGCGAGATCGGCAATGCGGCAGGCTATAACCGGCAGCTTGCGGCGCAAAAGCAGCTGCAGTACATGGGTACAGCTCAGATCATCATGCCGGAAAACTACATTGCCATGTTCAATGCGCCCCAAAAAGAGCAGGCAAAGAGCATCGTGAAGCAGGCAGAGCCTGAACTTCAGAAGGTGCTGACCCAGCTCAAAGCCGGGCAGCAATTTCCTGCGCCGAGAGACAACCTCTACGACCGCTTTATGAGCGGCCCGGTGAACCCGGTGTTCTATCGCTTTTTGGTAAAAGCGGAGGCCTTCCGGGCAACGGAAGCCTGCATCGGCTGCGGTAAGTGCGTGGAGCTGTGCCCCCTGAACAACATCCGTCTGGAAAACGGCAAACCGGTCTGGGGCAAAAACTGTACCCACTGCATGGCGTGCATCTGCTATTGCCCCAAAGAAGCCATCGAGTACGGCAAAAAGAGCAGGGGAAAGCCCCGGTATCACTTTGAAGCGCTGGAAAGGAAGCAGCAGGACGTGTGAAGGAGAGCGGAAATTAGATGAAGTTTTTATACTTGCATGGGTTGGGACAAAAACCAGACAGTTGGGATAGAGTGATAAAAGAAACGACGGTCTCGGATAGAAGCGCCAGCTTGAGCTTGGCAGAGATGCTGGAAGGAAAAGCGGCTACCTATAAGGAGCTGTATACTGCATTCTCAGAAGAGTGCAACAAGGAAAATGACGAAATCGTCTTGTGCGGGCTTTCCTTGGGTGCTGTTCTGGCACTTAATTATGCGATAGACCATCCGAATAAAGTAAAGGCACTGGTGCTAATTGCAGCACAATATAAAATGCCTGAAAAGCTATTGAAGTTCCAGAATATGCTGTTTCGCTTTATGCCGAATACAATGTTCAAGCAATTTGGCCTCAAAAAAGCTGATGTGATCAGTTTGTGCGGTACGATGACGGAATTGGATTTCAGGGATTCATTATGTAAGGTGTCCTGTCCGGTATTGATCGTTTGTGGGGAAAAGGACAACGCAAACAAAAAAGCCTCAAAGGAACTTGCCAGTTATTTGAGCGATTCCCACTTCCATGAACTTCTGAAAGCAGGTCATGAAGCAAACATAGAATCTCCGGAGGAATTGGCAACAGTGTTACAGGAATTTTATGATAATGTCGAATAAACTACGATTCATCAAAGAAAGAGGACTGTAAAATGAACATCGAAGAACGGGCGGCACAGGCTGCCGCATGGAAAGCTACTGGACAGTGCAACTGTGCACAGGCGGTGCTGAAGACATTTGAGGACAAGCTGCCGGTGGATGCCGACACCCTGATGAAGCTGGGCGCAGGCTATGCCGCCGGCATGGGCTGCATGGAGAGCACCTGCGGCGCACTGATCGGCGCTGTGATGGTGGCGGGCATCGTCACCGACGGAAAGGGCACACCCCGAATTTCCAAGGAACTGCTGCAAAACTTTCAGGAAAAGTGCGGTGCTACCATCTGCAAGGATCTGAAGGGGATAGAGAACGGCGCACCGCTGTGCCCGTGCCCGGAGTGCGTCCGCAACGCTGTTCTGGCACTGGGCGAGGTGCTGGGAGAGTAAGATGAAGAAGATCTTGTTTGTTTGCCACGGCAGGATTTACCGGGCATGATGAAAAGTCTCATATCGTCTCATAAGCCCCGTTTTTAAGCGTTTTTTGTGCTTCAGTCTCAAATTTACCAAAGATTTACCAATATTTCTGGAGAGCCAGACTTGCAAAAAAATGAGCCAGAATGAGGAGATTAAAACATGAGCGAATTGAAACCAAGCATAACGGAAAATGGAATTGATTATATCCTTGTTGGAGATTACTACATCCTAGACCTGAAACTGCCGGAAGAACACCGCCCCATTGGAAAGTATGGACGGCTGCACCGGGAATATTTAAGGAAAATCCATCCAGCCCGATTGAACACATTGACCTTGACTGGGGAGTTATGGACATATCTTTCAGACCTGAACGAACAGGCACAGGAACGGTTAGATACCATCATGGAGCAGATGAAAATTGCCGAGGGCGTAACCGAGGAATTAAAGTGTACCCGTCAAATGGAATGGGTGCGGCGGGCCGGAGCGGTCGCAAAGCTGGGGATGGTCAGGAACAGGGGGCTGAACACCAC
>NZ_JAFREK010000086.1:0-2928 GCF_017377535.1 Faecalibacterium sp. Marseille-Q4137 | reverse complement strand
GTGGCTACGAGTTCGCCAAGCAGTTCTATGAGGATGCCTACAAAGCAGCCGTTCAGATCGTGGGTGGTGAGCAGTATATCCTCTCGGCAGTCATGCACGCCGATGAGATCAACCGTGCCATGACCGAAGCACTAGGCCGCGAAGTTTACCACTACCACCTCCATGTGGTCTATGTACCTGTGGTGGAAAAGCAAATCCTGTGGTCGAAACGCTGCAAGGACAAGGCACTGGTCGGCACAGTCAAGGAGACCGTCGTGCAGGTCAGCCGGAGCAAGAAGTGGGCATCCAAGCCCCTGCTGGACGATGCTGGAGAGCCCGTCCTGCAAAAGAACGGCAAGCCAGTCCTGAAGAAGTCGTACAGCATCTTGCAGGACGATTTCTTCAACTATATGCGCGCTGCCGGGTACACGGATGTGGAGCGCGGTGAGCGTGGCAGCACCGAAGAACACCTGACCGTCACCCAGTTCAAAGTCCAACGGGAGCAGGAACTGCTGGACGCCCTGACCGCCCAAGCCGACGAACAAGCACAGTCGCTTGCTAAAACCTGTCAGACCCTCTCCAAAAAGGAGAAGGAACTAGCCGCTGTGCAGAAAAAGACCACACTCACAAAAGAAGCCCTCATTCATGTGCGCGATCTGGATTATATCGGTAAGCACACCTTCCTCGGCAACTATTCGCTGACCGAAGAAGAATTTTCCATGCTGAAAAAACAGGCCGACCATGGCTATATGATGGACGTGGAGAACCGCCGCCTGAAAGAAGAACTTTCCACCGCCAAGAAGGAAGCTGCTCATTGGGGCCAAAAGTATCATGAACTCTGGTACGAAGTGAAGCCCTATCTGGATGCGCTCCACCGTGCGCCTGAACTGGTGCGCAGCTTTCTGGAAAAGATTCTTGCCCCCAAGCAGGAGCGCACCATGAATGTGCCGCAGCGAAACCGCAAGCGTGGGCAGGATGTAGAACTTTAAAGTGAATTTTTAGATAATATGACAATACAAGGAGAAATGCTTATGGATTTTGACCGTAATTCTATGAACGTCCCTGTGCAATCTTCCGATTATACGAAAAAGTTCTTGCAAAAGGACTCGAATCTCACTACAATGGAGGTGGTCACTCAAACCAATGCCGTCAAGTCTCCGACTGACAGCCCGGAAACCACGAAGCTGGTGTACACGGTGAACGATATTGCACGAATGCTGGCCATCAGTCTGCGCTCTGCTTACAACCTGTGCAACAGCACCACCGAATTCCGTGTTCTGCGGGTAGGCGGAAGCATCCGTGTACCGAAAGACAGTTTCGATGCGTGGCTCTACCGGGCAGCTTGATAAGGAGGCAAACAGTATGGCATATATTACGAAGCGCGGCAACTCTTACAGCGTCCGATACACCTACGAAGATGAACACGGCAAAAGCTGCGACAAATGGGAAAGTTTTCCCACAAAAGAGGAGGCAACGAACCGAAAAAAGCAAATCGAGCATGAACTGGCCGCCGGCACGTTCCTGATTCCGTCCTCGGTGACGGTGGCAGAGTTCCTCATGGATTGGCTGCCCAAGCAGTGCAGCAAGCACAAGTGGGCACCCAAAACCTACGAATCCAACCTCTCCACCATCCAAAACCTCATCATCCCCTATATTGGCAGCATGGAGATGCAGAAACTCAAGCCCTACCACATGGAAAACCTCTATACGACCTTGAGCAAAACGCCCTGCGGTTCGTATATCGAGGGAAAAAAGCAGGAACTGACCAAAAAGCAGAAGCAGCGGTTCCTTTCCGGCACGACTATCCACGAGGTTCATCGGCTGCTGGGTACAGCGTTCCAGTATGCCGTAGAGTGGGGCATCCTGATTAAAAGTCCTGTTCCCGTGGACAGCCCCAAGAAGTCCACGCAGGAGCGCATCATCTGGACGGTAGAGGAAATGCGAGCAGCTCTGGACAGCATGGAGGACCCCATCCTGCATCTGGCAGTCCACCTCACGCTGGTGGGCGCACTGCGAGAGGGCGAGATCGTAGGTCTGACCCCGGAGGATATTGACTTTGATGCAGCGGATGGCATTGGAACATTCCGTATCAATAAGTCCATGCAGCGGGTGCGAAAAGAAGCCCTGAACCAAGTGGACGATGGCTGCATCATCAAGGTATTCCCGGACAAGCTGGAACGCAGCACCACTTCCCTCATCCTGAAAAGCACCAAAACGGCATCCTCCTGCCGCACCATCTTCATGACCTCTGCTCTGAAAGAGGAATTGAAGAAGTGGCTGAATCAGTTAGCGGCAGACGAGATGAAAGACCCGGCACGCTACCGTGACAGCGGAATGCTGTTCCGTCTGCCCAATGGTCTGGCGGTGGAGCCTGTACTGATTCGCAAGAAGTTCCTCAAATGGCAGGATGCACACCCGGAGTTCCCGCGTATCGTGTTCCATGGCCTGCGGCATTCCAGCGCAACCTATCAGCTGATGATCTCCGGCGGCGATGTGAAGGCCGTTCAGGGAACTACTGGACACGCTACGGCAGATATGCTGGTGAACACCTATGCCCATATCCAGCAGTCCTCCCGTGTAGAACTGGGCAAGAAGTTTGAGGAAGGTTTCTACGCTAAACAGGAAAGCCCCAGCCCGCAGGCTGTACCCGCCGAAGGCGAACCGACCATCTCTATGACCGCTTTGCTGGAACTTTTGAAGAATGCAGACCCCGAAGTAAAGGCGCAGCTCCGTCTGGCTCTGCTGACCTGATGCAAAATCCGACACGCATTTTCAAGCAATTTCGCCCCTTGCAAAATCTGCTGGCGAAAACTACGACCGTGCAAAAACCGTGCATTGACCGTGCAATCCCCGATTTTTCGGGGTTACATAACAAAAAAGAACGCCAAATCTTTCGATTTGACGTTCAATATCTGGTGCACCTCCAGGGACTCGAACCCTGGGCCCACT
>NZ_JAFREK010000085.1:0-3264 GCF_017377535.1 Faecalibacterium sp. Marseille-Q4137 | reverse complement strand
GCGTATCTGTACAGCAAATGCAGAATATTGAATATAATATTCTTAAGTTTATCAAAGGTGTCTGCGAGAAAAATAATTTGCATTATTATCTTGCATATGGAACATTAATTGGAGCAGTACGACATAATGGATTCATTCCATGGGACGATGATATTGACATTTTGATGCCACGCAATGATTATGAAGAATTTGTCAAAGCTGTTGAGGCAGAAAACCATCCATATTATAAATTAGTTTCAAAGGAAACCGAAGAGAACTTTACTGCACCTCTCCCTAAAGTGATAGATAGTCGGATTGAACTGGTTCAGAATTATAGCTTTATCGAGAAAGTCATATTGGGACCTTATGTTGATTTGTTTATTTTGGATGGTTGCGGAGAAAGTGAAGAACAAGCGTCCAATCACTTCGAAACATGTTATAAAGTATTCAAAAAATGGTTGATAGCTGATACGGATTTCTCGAAGACGACAAATCACTTTACTGCACTGTTAAAAAGAATCCTCTACTTTCCAATCAAGAAAAAAGGATACGAATCTTTCCTGCATGACTTATCGACGGAATGTACAGTGTATAGTTATGAACAATCGAGTTATGTTGGAACCTTAATGTTTCCATCTGCAAACGGAAATAACAAAAAGTCGGAGTTTTTGGGCAATGTATGGTCCAAGAAATACTTTGGGGAAGGAGTAGAACTTGCATTTGGAGATGAGAAGTTTACAGTACCGGTATCGTATAAGGAAATGTTGAGCACGTGGTATGGCAATTTCATGGAATTGCCACCTGAAGAGCAACAATTACCGCATCATAAATATACTTTGAGAATTCCTGACGGTTTGGATTTAGAAAATATATAAATAGGGGAATGATATAAAATGTACTATTTGAATCCGTGCATACAAAACCTTGTTCGCGTTTTTGATCAAAATGAGAGAAAAGATTATCTGCGTCTTGACTTGAACGAAAACCCCGGCGGCTTACCTCGAGAATTTGTTGAATCAGTTCTAGCAGAAGTTACCCCTCAGATGGTGGCACAATATCCTGAAACGCTCCACTTCACACAAGTACTGGCAGACTATATTGGAACAGATATTGCTAATATTTGCATCACAAACGGTTCGGCGGAAGCGATTCGTTATGTGATACAAGCATTTACAGCTCCAAACGGCAGAATTGTTGGAGTCGTTCCTTCTTATTTTATGTTTCAGGTCTACTCTGAAATGTACGGTAGGGATTTTGTGAAAGTTCCGTACAATGATGACCTGACTATTAGTATTGACAATATTGAACAAGAGCTGAGCGATGATACGCAAATGCTGATTCTTCTTAATCCTAACAATCCTATGGGAAATGTATATACAGATGAAGAGTTTGAAAGGCTGTTCAAAATTTGCCAAGAAAAAGAGATTACACTTTTGATTGATGAGGCATATCATTATTTTTACCCCAAGACATTCATAAAGTATGCTTTGAATAATAGAAGAGTCTTCGTCACTAGAACGTTTTCAAAGCTCTTTTCAATGGCTGGGTGTCGCTTAGGATATGTGGTGGGTAATCCCGAGGATATCAAATATGTTCAGAAATTTTGCACACCACATAATACAAATGCTTTCGCAATGCTATTTGCAGAGAAAATCATTACAACGCCGGGAATGGTCGAGGGCTTGATAGCTAAATTCAACGAAGGAAGAAATTATTTGCTGAACAGCTTAGATGCAAATGGATATCGACACAAGGGCGAAGCCGGTAATTTCTTATTTATTGAGCCAAAGACGAATGCAGGACGCATTGTTGATCGAATGAAAAAGGAAATGAAAATCCTTATCAAAGAATATCCTAATATTGGTGAATTTGGAAATTGTTTGAGAGTCTCTATCGGTGAAAAACAGTATATGGAACAATTTATGGATTCTTTGCTGAAAATAGACAGATAAGAAAGCTAGATGTGAGTGATATGACAAAAGTTATAACATATGGTACATATGACTTGCTCCACTATGGCCACATTCGATTGCTTAAAAGGGCAAAAGAACTCGGAGATTATTTAATTGTTGGTGTCACCGCCGATGATTTCGATAAGGCGAGAGGAAAAATAAATGTACAGCAGTCCTTGATGGAACGAATTGAGGCTGTACGCGCTACAGGACTTGCAGATAAGATCATCGTAGAGGAATATGAGGGTCAGAAAATTGATGATATTCGTAGATATGGTGTAGATATTTTTACTGTTGGTTCTGACTGGAAGGGGAAATTCGACTATCTCAACGAGTTCTGCAAGGTTATATATCTTGACCGTACAGATGGCATCTCTAGTTCGGAGTTACGCGCTGAACAGCAAAGCTTAAGGCTTGGTATAGTGGGAACTTCTCCAGTTGTGGAAAAGTACATAACCGAAAGTAAATATGTAAATGGTGTTGAGGCCATCAATGCCCAATATCCCCAATATGGATTGGGTGACGATAAGGATTCGTTACAGAATGGGTACTCTTATTTACTAAAACAAGTTGATGCTGTTTATATAGGATCATCGCCGAAACACCACTACTGGCAAATTTGTCAAGCCTTAAAGAGCGGAAAACATGTGCTTTGCGAGGCACCGATCGCATTGACTGAAAAGCAAAGCCTAGAACTATTCAAGGTGGCACAGGATAATAATTGTGTCTTAATGGATGCCATTAAAACAGCGTATTCAATGGCTTATTCACGTCTTCTGCTTTTGCTCAAGGAAGGCATAATAGGAGATATTTACTCAGTTGATGCAACCTGTACCAGCTTGCGAAATTTGAGCAATAACTCATGGGATAGTATTTGTGAATGGGGACCTACAGCATTACTTCCGGTCTTTGATATTTTGGGAACAACATATAAAGCAAAACAAATTGTGTCGCATATGGATGATCAAAAGAAAGACTTGTTTACAAGAGTGACATTTGTATACGAGCATGCGGTTGCATCAGTGAAAGTTGGAACGGGGGTAAAATCAGAAGGCGAATTGATTGTATCTGGGACAAAAGGGTATGTATATGTTCCGGCACCTTGGTGGAAAATGGAGTATTTTGAGACCAGATACGAAGATTCCTCAAAAAACAGGCGGTATTTCTACCAATTAGATGGTGAAGGGATTCGATATGAATTGGTTTCTTTTCTTCAAACAATTCGTAAAGGGAAAAAAGAATCCTATATAAGAAAAAATGTGTCTAGTGAGATTTGTGGTATTATTGAGGATTTTTATAAAGGAACAGATTTTATAAAAATATAATACTTTAC
>NZ_JAFREK010000084.1:0-3528 GCF_017377535.1 Faecalibacterium sp. Marseille-Q4137 | reverse complement strand
TTCCAACGTAGGGTTTTCCTGCGTGGGATTCTCCAACGTTGGATTTTCCAATGTAGGTGAAACCGATGCAGGAACAGGCTGCGGCAGCTCGAAGATCACATAGTCTGCACCGCGCAGCCGTCCTTTCTCGTCCCGTTCTCTGGAACGCTGGATGTAGCCTGCCTGTTCCAGTTCCCGGATAGCCTGCCGTATCGCGTCTATGCTTTCCCGGTTGATACGGGCCAGCCCTTGCAGGGTGTAGTCCCAATCTTCCGGCAGGGAGAGCATTTGGGAGAGTAAGCCCTTGGCTTTCAGGGACAAGGCCCGGTTCCGCAGATGGTGGTTTGACATGACCGTGTAGCCGCTGTTCTTTTCTACCCGAAAAACTGCCATTTCACGGATGCCTCCTTTCGTTGCAAACAAAAAAAGCAGCGTCCATTTGCTCCCGGTGATGGGAGAAGTGAACGCTGCGTGTACTTGATAATTTTTAGGTTGTGTGGTATATAAAAGGCAACTGTTTTTTCAATACAGCCGCCCATCGGGGTGCGATACAAGCAAATTGCTATCCGACGACCTCAAAAACAAATTGTACTACGATGGTTTTTGAAAAGTCCTGTATCACTACTCGCACCAAACCATGAAAATCCGAACCTTTTCTCGATAGGAGAAGGGTTCGGATTGTTTATTTTATTTTGATAACTAAGCACATCTGATTCACAAAAAAATATTGCTGTTATTTCTCCAAAAGGGTACAATAATTTAAAGGGGAGTAAAGGAAAGGAGTATTGCGATGAAATTAGTAAGAGTAGAATTTACAAAGTTGTTTGGATATTTTGACTATTCCATTGATTTCCATGATACAGTTACAATTCTTCATGGCTTAAATGGCTGTGGGAAGACTACAATGTTGCAAACCATAAATGCTGTATTTAATAAGGAAATGGATACTATTAAGTCCACTGACCTTCAATCTGTAAGCTTTTTCTTTTCGACTGGAGCTATTCTTAAAATCGATCGCAAGAAAATCTATTTAGATCCTGAAAAAGAGAAAGCAACAGGAATAATATATCTTGCATACTCGATTATTGAGAATGGAAAAGAAACTGTTTTCGATTCTTTTGAAAACACTGATGAATACCAAGATATCGTTAAAAGATTTTTGAAAGGATACCGTCCATTCCCATTTCTAGAACGCATAAACGAATCTACATGGTATGATAGAAAGCGTGAAACAAAGCTTAATTTGGAGGAAGTTATTGCTGAATATGGAACTATCATATTTAGACGATATAGTAGAGAATATCTTGAAGATGATATTCCACAACCCGTTCAAGATATTCTTGCTTCTATGGATGTTAGGTTGATTGCGGCTGACAGATTAACGGTAGCAAAGCGTGTTGAGCGTCAATATGGGGAAGATAACATAAAGATAGAACGCCGTGTAAATCTTATTGCAAAAGATCTTTCACAAAAAATCCGGGACACGATTCAGCAATATGCTCAACTTTCACAGGCTAAGGATAGAACTTTTCCGCTTCGGGCTATAAAGCAAAGCTCTCCCCTGACTGTTGATGAAATTAAAAGCAAAATGATAGAGCTTGAATCGAAACGTAAGGAATTTGTTGATACTGGAATCTTGGAAGAGGAACAAGATGATATTGGAATTCATGATTTACTAGATGCAATTACCGAAAGCAATCGCCAAAACCTTTCGTTATATGCGATCGACACTGAAGAAAAATTAAATGCGTTGTCCAGTTTGTCTTCTTCAATCAATCTTTTCCGCAATCTAATTGATAAGAATTTCAACAATAAAAGGATTGTATTTAATAAAGATTATGGCTTTCGGTTCGTAGCAACCTACTCTGATTCTACCATCTTACCGCAAAGCTTGTCTTCGGGTGAACAGCATGAATTGGTTATGTTTTATGATCTGATTTTTAATGCATCAGAAAACACTTTGATTTTAATTGACGAACCTGAACTATCCTTGCATATAAAATGGCAGCTTGATTATGTTGATGAATTATTGCAAATTATCAGTGCAACGAAGTTTTCCGCAGTTCTGGCAACTCATTCACCACAAATTATTCATGATAAATGGGATTTAACGGTATCCTTGTCTGAATAAAGTGAATGTTATGCAGAAATATATAGATGAATATACATTACTTGCGGAAGCAAAAATGATGTATCAGGATTGTCACGAAAGCTATATCTTGGTTGAAGGGAAAACAGATAAAATTTTTTTCACTGTACTAATGGGTAGCCAATCTAACATTCGTTTCCGCCCAGTTAGCGGCTGGGAACGAGTACATAAGACTATTCTATTGGCCCAAAAGGAGGGATTTAAAAATATTTTAGGAATTATAGACAAAGATTTTCATGTCCTTTTACAGGATGGCATTACAGAAAATGATCAACTATTCTTTACTGACAGTAACGATATCGAAATGATGTTATTCAATTCTGTGTCGTTAGAAAAATTTTTGAACATCCATGGTGATGAGAATAAACTGAAAGTAGGAGAAAGTCCTCGAGATCGCATATTAAATGCAGGCTCTTATATAGGCGCACTACGGATGGTCTCATTATCTAATCGCTATAATTTGCGTTTCGATGGGTTTGAATGCAAAGACTTTATTGATAGAAATACACTTGTTCCTGATGCCAAGAAACTCATAAGGAAAATTACTCAAAGGACAACATCAAACGGAACCAGTGTTTCTGTGGCAGAAGAAATTCTAGAAGGTCAAGCAAATGAGTTCGTGAGAGCATATTGTCCTCATGATTTATGCAACGGACATGATGTATTCGACATCCTCGGATTTGCTATGACAAAATGCTTTGCATCATTGCCGGCCAATCAATATAATCCAGATACTATATTTGGATATTTGTTAATGGGCTATTCTAATAACGAATTTCTTGAAACTCAATTATACAATAAACTTACTATGTGGATACAATCAAACGTATAGCGCATATTACAAATTAGGTAAAAAGGCGGTGTGATATTTATTATTAGCACACCGCCTTTTTACCGGTTCACTCTACCTTTTCTTGTTCAGCTATTTCTTTGCCTTTGGTTGTCCACAATTTGAATTCTCTCTGCCCTTCCTCACTCTCATAGAAGGCCAGAATGTCTGGCAGGATGCAACAGGCAATGGCCTCGATCTGATGTTGTGGAATGGTTGTGTTATTGATCAGTTTTTTCCTTCGGCTCAAAGAATCCCTCCGTCCGGTCTGTCAGCTTCAAGTTACTGGTCACATTGCTGCTGTCAATCCGTCGGAGGCTTTGCGCCTTCTACCATACTCCTTCAAATTCCGTTACAAAATCCCACATCCCCTTTCTTTCCATTCCGGGTGAACTAAAAGAGAGCAAGCATAGGGAGTGTGGCCACACTCCCGTAAAATCTCCGTTTTCGGCCTGCTGCCGGAGCGGAGATTTTTCTTGTTGCTAAGAACTTTAGTGAAGAAAAACCACCAGCTCCGCTGGTGGAATAAAAACGGCTTTAGCCCTAGACAAAGAGAAACCTCCCCGTAGAA
>NZ_JAFREK010000083.1:0-3561 GCF_017377535.1 Faecalibacterium sp. Marseille-Q4137 | reverse complement strand
GAACCTTGAAAGAATTGCAGGCAAAAGCCAAAGTCACCCAGACCATGACCCGTGATGGTCTGGTGATGGAAAATCAGGCTGACGGCACTGTGGAGAATGTTTCCTGCCGGGAAGCAGAACGGGATTACTCCACGGATGCCGAGGGCAAGGTCGAAAAAATTCTGGAACGTGCCGAGGATGTAAAGGATAAGCACAAGGCAAAGAAAAAAGTCAAACAAGCTGCAGAAACTGCCGAAAGTGAAGATGGCCTGCACGGCTCGGCGGCGCGTCTGGAACTGACCGAGGAAGAACGGGCAGCCCCGGAGTTGCAGCCGTACATCCAAAAGGCGGAAGCAAAGGCTGACAAGCTGGATGCGGCCCGCGCCGCTCTGCCGAAAAAGCGTGTCCCGGTCAAAGAAAAAGTCTACGATGTCGCCAGCGGCAAGGCGAAATCCACCCTGCACTTTGAACAGCAGGACAAAGGCCCGCCCAGCTTGAAACCAAACCCGGCCAGTCGGCCGCTGTCGGAAGCATTGCTGTTTGCTCACGGAAAAATCCACGAGGTCGAACACGAAAATGTGGGTGTAGAGGGCGGCCACAAGGGAGAAGAACTGGTGGAGCGGCAGACGGCCAAGGCCATCCGCAGCGGCATCCGGCACCACAAGATGAAGCCTTACAAGGCCGTGGAAAAGGCAGAACGGGAATTGTGCTCGGCCAACGCGGAGTATTTCTATCAGAAATCTTTGCGGGACAATCCGCAAATTGCGCAGTCTGCCAGCAACCCCATTTCCCGGATGTGGCAGAAACGGCGTATCAAACAGCAGTATGCCAAAGCTGCACGGCAGGCCGGACAAGCCGCCGCGCAGGGTGCAGCCGCCACCGCAGAGAACGGTTTCCGGGTAACGAAGCTGGCGGCCGAGGGCGGCGAACGAGTGGCCGAATTTGCAGCACAGAACTGGAAAACCATTCTGATCGTGGCGGTGTTCGGTCTGCTGGCTTTGCTCCTGATAACGGGTTTGCAGTCCTGCACGGTGATGGCGGGAACGGCCGGAACCGGCGTGACGGCATCCTCTTACTTTTCCAAGGACAAGGATATGCTGAGTGCCGAGAAAGCCTACGCCAAGCTGGAACAAAAGTTACAACGGTATCTGGACACTTACGAGGCCACCCACAATTACGATGAATACCACTTTTATCTGGATGAAATCGAGCATGACCCCTATGTGCTGATCTCGATTTTGTCCGCGCTCCATGATGGCGTTTTTACACTGGCCGAGGTGCAGGGCGAACTTGAAATGCTCTTTGAAAAGCAGTACATCCTGACCGAGACCGTGACCATGCAGATACGTTACCGCACAAAAATGATGGTCATTATTGGCCCGTATGGTGTGCCGCAGGTTATCACCTACCAAGAACCGTATGAATACTACATCTGCACGGTCAAGCTAAAGAACAAGGATTTATCCCACCTGCCCGTGGAAGTGCTGACCGAAGAACAACTCAGTGCTTATTCGCTCTATATGCGCACGCTGGGCAACCGGCCGGATTTGTTCGGGCAGGCACAGTACCCCAATGCGTCCACCATCAAGCAGCCCACCTATTACGACATTCCCCCGGAAGCACTAAAGGATGATAAGTTTGCCGCCATGATGGAGGAAGCAACCAAGTACATTGGCTACCCGTATGTGTGGGGCGGCAGTTCGCCCAGCACCAGCTTTGATTGCAGCGGCTACATTTCGTGGGTGCTGAATCACTCCGGCTGGAACGTGGGCCGCCAGACCGCACAGGGCCTTTACAACCTCTGTACTCCTGTTTCGGCCGCACAGGTCAAACCGGGCGACCTTGTGTTTTTCAAGGGCACCTACGATACCCCCGGCGTGAGCCATTGCGGTATCTATGTAGGCAATTCCATCATGCTGCACTGCGGCGACCCTATCTCTTACACAAACCTCAACTCAAAATATTGGCAGGAACATTTTTACAGCTATGGGCGTTTACCGTGACGCCAGAAAGGATTTTGTATGGCAAAAAGACTTTCCCGCATTGAGCGCGACATCGAACGGCTCAAAGAAAAAATCTCTGAATACCAGCAGCAGTTGAAAGAACTGGAAGCTGCAAAGACCGAACAGGAAAACTTGCAGATCATTCAGCTGGTGCGCAGCATGAATATGAAGCCGGACGAGTTCGCGGCCTTCCTGCGCAGCGGTGCGCTGAATGCTGCACCCATCGCCACACCGTACCATAAACAGGAGGATGCCGCCAATGAAACCTGATTGGAACCGCCGTTTTGCAGCTGGGCTGCTGGCTACCCTGCTCTGCCTCTGTTCCTTTTCCATACCCGCTTTTGCAAGCGGCTCTGACCCAGCCCCGGAACCTCTGCCGGAGATTATCGAAGAAGAACCCACCACGGGCGGCATGGAGCCGGAGGGTGTGCCCATCACGCCCAAGGGCAATGCAACACTGGTGGATGACTTTTACGGCGACAAGCAGCTTATCACAGTGACCACCAAAGCCGGGAATTATTTTTACATTCTAATTGACCGCGCCAACGAGGACAAGGAAACCTCTGTCCACTTCCTGAACCAAGTGGACGATGCCGACTTGCTGGCCCTGCTGGATGAAGAACCGCAGGCCGCCGAAGTCTGTACCTGCACTGTGAAATGCGAGGCCGGGAACGTCAACGAAAACTGCTCCTTGTGCGAAAAGAGCCTGCGCGACTGCACGGCCCCGGAAGCTGTGAAAACCGACACACAAACGCCGCAGGAAAAACCCAAGTCCAGCATGGGCAGTCTGATGATCCTGCTGGTGCTGGCTCTGGCGGGCGGCGGCGCGGCCCTCTATTATTTCAAGTTCCGCAAACCCAAGGCCGACACCACCGGGCACGATGATCTGGACGAATACGATTTTGGTGAGGATGAGGATGCAGACGAGGAACCGGCTGAAATCGAGATTCATTCGGAGGACGGACAGGAGGATGAAACATGAGTTTTCAGCTGGTGATTGCCGAAAAGCCCAGTGTGGCCCGCAGCATTGCCGCCGTGATCGGGGCCACTGAAAAGCAAAACGGCTATTGGCAGGGCGGCGGGTATCTGGTCAGCTGGTGCATCGGGCATCTGGTCTCCTTTGCGGAAGCGGGCCAGTACGATGAAAAATACTGCAAGTGGAAGTATGAAGATTTGCCCATCCTGCCCCAGCCGTGGCAGTTCATCGTCCCGGACGAGAAGAAACCGCAGTTTGAAATTGTGCGCTCTCTGCTCAACCGCCCCGATGTGGATAGCGTGACCGCCGCGACCGACGCAGGCCGGGAGGGAGAACTGATTTTCCGTTTCGTCTACCAAATGGCCGACTGCACGAAACCCGTAAAGCGGCTCTGGATTTCCAGCATGGAGGATGCAGCCATCCGGGAGGGCTTTGCAAACCTGCGCCCGGATTCGGATTATGATGCTCTGTATCAATCGGCCCTCTGCCGTGCAAAGGCGGATTGGCTGGTGGGCATCAATGCAACACGGCTGTTTTCGGTGCTGTATCACAAGACTCTGACCGTGGGCCGCGTACAGACACCGACATTGAAAATGCTGGTGG
>NZ_JAFREK010000082.1:0-4131 GCF_017377535.1 Faecalibacterium sp. Marseille-Q4137 | reverse complement strand
GCCAAGGCCGCCCCTATTAGGGGCGGTGGCATTGCGAAGCAATGACGGTGGGGTTATCCGTTTTATTCTCAGGAGGTTCCATCCCATGCCCGGCGATCTACACAACCACACCACCTATTCCGACGGTTCCGTGCCCGTGGCCCGGCTGCCCCTGATGGCAGCCCGGGTGGGGCTGGATGCCATGGCCATTTCTGACCACGATACGCTGCGCAGCGTGCAGTATGCCTACGACCACCCGGTGCAGGATGGGGTAAAGCTCATCCCGGCCACCGAGCTCACCGGTTACGATTACGAGCGCCAGCACCGGGTCCACCTGCTGGCCTACTGGCCCGACCCCGAGAGCGAGGCCCTGCGCCGCCACTGCGATATCATGCGCCAGCGCCGCAACGAGTGCTGTTTGCAGAGCGCCCGGGAGCTGGAAGCCATTTTCCCCCAGTTCCGCACCGAGCAGGCGCTGGAATACGCCAGAGACAGCGGCGTGCTCTATAAGAGCGGCATCATGCAGGCGCTGCGGGAGCTGGGCCTTGCCGACAGCATCTACGGCGAGCGCTACCATGAGCTGTTCGGCTGGAACCCGCGGGGCAGGGTGCTCCACTCGCCCGAGTATATCCCGGTGCGGGAGGTGCTGGCCACGGCCAGAGCCGCCGGTGCCGTGGTGGTGTTCGCCCACCCCACCGTGTACAAGAGTATGCCCCTGCTCCGGGAACTGGTCAGGGAGGGGATGGTGGACGGCATCGAGATCGACCACCCCAGCAACAGCCCCGAGGACAAGGCCGAGTGTGCCGCCCTCTGTGGGCAGTATCACCTCATCCACACCGGCGGCACCGACTTCCACGGGGCCAACCACAAAAAGGTCTACCCCGTGGGCACCTGCACCACCCCCGATGACCAGATCGCGCGGATCGAGGAGCTGGCGAGGAAGAGAAAAAAGTAAACCGATTTGAGCATTCTTATGAGAACTGCCAAGGCCTCGCCCTTCGGGAGAGG
Source organism: Faecalibacterium sp. Marseille-Q4137 (assembly GCF_017377535.1). Classification (NCBI taxonomy): domain Bacteria; kingdom Bacillati; phylum Bacillota; class Clostridia; order Eubacteriales; family Oscillospiraceae; genus Faecalibacterium; species Faecalibacterium sp. Marseille-Q4137. The sequence continues at coordinate 3,144 of NZ_JAFREK010000082.1, read as the reverse complement.
TGGCATTGCGTCAGCAATGACGGAGAGGGTGAGTTCGGTAAAGTCCGTGAGCATCCTCACCCTCTCAGTCTCGCTTTGCTCGACAGCTCCCCCGAAGGGGGAGCCCTTGGCAAAGAGGGCAGGTTCCGCCCCTTGCAGGAACGTGGTTTTTGTAGTATAATGCAGGCAAGTCAAAAAGAGAGGATGTTTTCCATGAGCAAATCTTTCAGTTTCCCCAATGTGGGTACCTGTTCCAAGCAGACCAACATCGTGCTGAACGATGACCACACCATCGAGTCCGTTGAGGTCATCGGCGGCTGCAACGGCAACCTCAAGGGCATCAGCCGCCTGCTCAAGGGCATGAAGGCTGAGGATGCCATTGCCCGCATGGAGGGTACCACCTGCGGCCCCCGCCCCACCAGCTGCCCCGATCAGATCGCCAAGAACCTGAAAAAGGCCCTGGCAGAGATGTAACCATCAACGCAGAGAAAGCGTCGTGCATTGCACGGCGCTTTTTTGCTGTGCAGCGCGATCCATCCTCTCTGCGGGCTGCTGGCGATGTTAAACCCCACCGTCATTGCTTCGCAATGCCACCGCCCCTAATAGGGGCGGCCTTGGCAAAGAGGGCGAGCTTTACGAAATGCCAAGGGCCCCACTATTAGGGGGGCTGTCGCCGCAGGCGACTGGGGGGTTGAGCCCCAAAGCTTTGCCTTTGCGGCCTGACACAAATTGCTGTTTTTTTCGTGGAGGTTGAGCCTATACTTTGCTGTGTATGAAACAATACAGCAAGGAGCAGAGCATGAGCATTTGGGAAGCATTCGGCATGGGCAGACACAAGGGGTTTTCGCGGGAGGCAGGGCTGCTGCTGGACGAAGCCGTGGAGCTTGCGGGCAGCATGGGCTGTGCCCGGGCGGATACCGGGCACCTGCTGCTTGCCATGCTGCAGACCGACCGCGGCCCGGCGGGGCGGTTTCTGGCGGGCAAGAACATCACCGAGCCCGCCGTGCGCCGCCAGCTGGCCGAGGGCCGCACCAGCCCGGCCCGCCAGCTGGACAGAAAGGCGCTGGCCCCAGATCTGCGCCGGGCTATGGATTATGCCCTCATCGGGGCACAGAACGCCCACCTGCCCAAGGCGGAGCCGGAGCACCTGCTCTGCGCCATGCTGGAGGATACCGACTGCGCGGCGGGGGTGCTGCTGGCCTCCATGGGGGTGCAGCTGGCCGAGGCCGTGCGGGAGTGCCGCCAGATCTCGGGGCAGTTCATCCTGCCTGGTACGCCCCGGGCCAGCGCCATGCCCCGGGGCAGCCGCGCCAGCGATAAGTATTGCCGCGACCTGACCCGCCGCGCAGTGGACGGCGAGCTGGACCCGGTGTTCTGCCGGGATGCGGAGCTGGACCGGATGGTGGAGATCCTGTGCCGCCGCCAGAAGAACAACCCCTGTCTGGTGGGGGAGCCGGGCGTGGGCAAAACGGCCCTTGCCGAGGGCCTTGCCCAGCGCATCGCCAGCCGGAACGTGCCCCGGATGCTGCAGGGGCGGCGGCTGCTGGCGCTGGATATGGCCAGCCTTGTGGCGGGCACCAAGTACCGGGGCGACTTTGAGGAGCGGTTCAAGACCCTTCTGGAGGAGCTTGTGCGGGACGGCAGCGCCATCCTGTTTGTGGACGAGTTCCACACCATCGTGGGAGCCGGCGCGGCAGAGGGAGCCATTGATGCCGCCAGCATCCTGAAGCCCGTGCTGGCCCGGGGGGAGCTGCAGCTCATCGGGGCCACCACCGATCAGGAGTTCCGCACCCATATCCAGAAAGATGCCGCGCTGGAGCGCCGCTTTGGCCGGGTGCAGATCGAGGAGCCCACCCCGGCACAGGCTGCAGCAATCCTGGAGGGGCTTGCCCCCCGCTACGAGCGGTACCACAGCGTGCATCTGCCGCCCGAGACACTGCGGGAGGCCGTGGAGCTCTCGGTGCGGTACCTGCCGGGGCGCTTCCTGCCCGATAAGGCCATCGACCTTGTGGACGAGGCCTGTGCCGCTGCCCGCATCCGTGCCGAGCGGGAGGGAAAAGCAGATCCCACCCTCACCCGGGAGGACATTGCCCGGGTGGTGGCGCAGGCCAGCGGCGTGCCCGTAGAGCGGGTGGGGGAGAAGGAGCGGGAACGGCTGGACAAGCTGGAATCCCGCCTCAACGCCGAGATCGTGGGCCAGCAGAAGGCCGTGGCGGCGGTGGCCGGGGCCATCCGGCGCAGCCGCACCGGGTTGGGGGAGCCGGGCCGCCCCATGGGGGCCATGCTCTTTCTGGGGCCCACCGGCGTGGGCAAGACCGCCCTTGCCAAGGCCCTTGCTGCCAGCTGGTTCGGCAGCGAAAAGGCCCTGCTCAAGTTCGATATGTCGGAGTATCAGGAGCAGCACACCACGGCCCGCCTGCTGGGCGCGCCTCCGGGCTACCTTGGCCACGATGAGGGCGGTCAGCTCACCGAAGCCGTCCGCCGCCGCCCGTACAGCGTGGTGCTCTTTGACGAGATCGAAAAGGCCCACCCGGACATCCAGAACATCCTGCTGCAGATCCTGGAGGACGGCCAGCTCACCGATGCCATGGGCCGCAAGGCCGATTTCCGCAATACCATCGTCCTGCTCACCTCCAACCTGGGGGCACGCTTTCTGGCCGGGCAGAGCGCCCCGCTGGGCTTTGCGGCGGGCAGCGAGGCCGTGTTCGAGAAGCAGTCGGCCCAGGCCATTGAGGAAGCCAAAAAGTGGTTCCGGCCCGAGCTGGTGGGGCGGCTGGATGAGCTCATCGTGTTCCGTCCCCTTGCCGAGGACAGCCTGTGTGCCATTGCCGAAAAGCTGCTGGGCCAGCTGGAAGCCCGTGCCGCCCGCAATGGGTATCAGCTGACCCATACGCCCCGGGTGGGGGCGGTGCTGGCCGCAAGGGCGCGCTCGCCCTATGGGGCCCGGGAGCTGCGGCGGCAGGTGGACCGCGCCGTGGAACAGGCCCTCGCCAACCAGATCGCCTCCGGCACGGCCCACACCGGCCAGCACTGGACCGCCGACTGCACGGTGGATGGGGCAATCGTGTTGGAAGAGGGGGAAGCAGTAGAGCAAACCATCGGCTAAACCTCTCAGTCACGCTCCGCGTGCCAGCCCCCCTAATAGTGGGGCCCTTGGCATGGCGT
>NZ_JAFREK010000081.1:0-4269 GCF_017377535.1 Faecalibacterium sp. Marseille-Q4137 | reverse complement strand
TCGCAGAGTAAGCTACTCTGCGACAGCAAGATGGTACACTTATGCTCAATGCAAAAAGTGAGGTTGACAACATGATTGTTCGGGTAGGTTTTTTAGATAAGGACGAAAACTATATTGCACGGCTTGCAAATTATTATAGTGCACACGCTAATGAGACCGTGCAGTTTGAAATCTATCTTTTCACGAAGGAAGAGGCTTTGCGGAAGCAATTGTCGAGAGGTGGGCGGATGGATCTTCTGGTTGCGGAGGAAGATCTCCTGCCAGAGCCGGAAGAGTACAGCCGTAATATGGAGCTTGCTTTCTGGAGCACGGAGAAACACGAGCAGAAACGAAACGGATATCCGGTGGTCTTCCGTTACCAGAAGGCCAGCGAGATCTTCCGGGAATTTCAGAGCATGGCGGCAAAACGCGGCCATGGAGCATCGAGCTTTGAGATGCAGGCGAATGGACAGGTCGTTCTGTTTATCAATGGAGCAGGTGGTGCAGGCAGCGGCACAGCGGCAGCGGGCTGTGCGGCGGCAATGGCGGCACAGGGGAAAAATACGGTCTGCTTCACACTGAAACAGAATGCGTGCAACGATTCCTTTGATATATGCGGAAGCTCTATGACGGATGTGATGTATGAGATTAGCATGTGGCGTCAGCTGGGCGGCAAAGACCAAGGACAGTTGCAGATGAAATTGCAGAGTATGCTGAAGCAGGACAACGAAACTGAGGTGTATTCTTTCGCACCGTTCGACCTTCCTGTCAGTGCGATGAATTTTGATGCGGAAAGTGTAGAGAACCTGATACAAGCAATCAAGGGTATCTGCGAACGATGTGTCATCAGTGCGGACGGCACGCTCTCCCCGATGCTGCTCAAACTGATTCGTCTTGCGGATTGGACAGTCATCGTCAGTGACAGCACAGCAGAAGGAAACGAAAAGAGTAGTAAACTGCTGGATTCGCTGGAAGCCATCGACAGCATGGACGAAAAATTGATCGTCGGTAAGATGGGCGTAATCTTTAATAGGTTCGGCTCTACGGGCCAAAAACTGGCACTGCCAAAGTATGCAAGTGAACTGGGGACGATTCCACGCTATCAGAATGCGGATAAAAAGCGCATCATCCGGGAATTGCGGATGAGCAGTGTCTACTCCCGGATGATTTGACGACGGTAAGGAGGAACAGATGACAACAGAGGAACTGAAAGACCTTCGCACCAGAGTCTTGGAAGCCATCAACCGGGAGTTACAGCCCACGCGGATGACCGATGAAGAGTTGCTGAAAGCAATCACCTCTTTGGTGGATCGAGAAAGCAGAGGAGATTATCTGCTTCCAATTCAGAAGATGGATACGGTCAACAGCATTTATAAAATGTACCGCGGCCTTGGCGGTCTGCTGGATTCCATCCTTGCGGATGAAGATATCACGGAGGTCATGATAAACGGCCCAGACAATATTTTTGTGGAGCGCAAGGGTCGTTTGACCCGGGTGGATAAGCATTTCAAGGATGAACAGGAACTTCGCCGTGTGATAGATCTGATCGTTGGTAAGGCACATCGTGAGGTCTCGGAAGCAAATCCTATCGTGGATACCCGTCTGGAAGATGGCAGTCGTGTGAATGTAGTGCTTTCGCCGATTGCACTGAGCGGTTCTACTGTTACCATCCGAAAGTTTTCCAAGCAGCCTATGACCATGGAAAAGCTGCTGGAATACGGCTCCATCACCCCGGAGGTTGCACAGTTCCTTCAAAAATTGGTAAAAGCACGATATAACATTTTTATTGCAGGCGGTACAGGCAGCGGAAAAACGACATTCCTGAATGCCCTTTCCAGCTACATCCCTCATGATGAGCGTATCATTACCATTGAGGATTCTGCAGAGCTACAAATTACGCAGATCCCCAATATCGTGCGCCTTGAGACACGCAATGCAACGGCATCTTCGGGAGAAAGCAAAAAAATCGACATCCAGAGCCTGATCCGTTCCAGCCTGCGTATGCGTCCGGACCGCATCATTGTGGGCGAGGTTCGCGGCGCAGAGGCACTGGATATGCTTCAGGCCATGAATACGGGCCACGATGGAAGCCTTTCGACCGGACATGCGAACTCAGCGGAGGATATGCTGAGCCGTCTGGAAACGATGGTGCTGCAGGGCGAGGCGGCCCTTCCGCTGAAAGCTATCCGGCAGCAGATATCCAGTGCGGTGGATATCATGATCCATCTGTCCCGCCTGCGCGACCACAGCCGCAAAACGATGATGGTCAGTGAGATCCTCCCTCATCTGGACGAGAAGGGTGATATCAGACTGAATCCGCTGTTTGAGTTCCGGGAGGACGAAAACTCTACGCTGCAGCATGTTTCGGGAGCGTTGGTGCGGACAGAAAATCCCATGATACAGACGGACAAATGGACACGTGCTGGCTTCCTGCTGGAAGACATCCCGACAGCAAAGTAAAAGTGATTGGGAACAGAGAGGAATGATCGGATGAAAAAAGAACAGAATGCGGAAAAGACAAAAGTCGGAAAGCTCGCCAGAACGAAAGAAAAAGTCTCCCAGTGGACGACGAATCCACTGAACGAAAAGGTTCTGGATTACCACAACTATGAGATGACAAAGAGCGAATCGGTGCTGTATTTCGTGGCGGCATTTCTGGTTGGCGGTGTGGTGAGTCAGTTTTTCTATGGCGGTCTGTTTCAGGAGGACGGTGTGCCGACACTGCTGACGTATATCAGCAATTCGGCGGCCTTTGTAATAGTGGGATTGCTCGTTGGCAAGGTATTCCTTCCTGTGCGCAGCCGCCAGCTGGCAGAAAAACGCCGGGATACGCTGCGGCGGCAGTTCCGCGATATGTTGGAATCGTTGACCGCTTCTTTGGCGGCTAACAGCACTGTGCGCGATGCGTTCAGCACGGCGTATACGGATATGTGTATGCAGTATTCTGATGATGCGTTGATCTCCAAAGAGCTGGATCAGTTCCGCCGTGCAGAGCAGATCAATGTGACACTGGATGTCATGATGGATGATTTTGCTAAACGCAGCGGCGTGGAGGAGATACAGGATTTTAATAATGTATTTCAGGTCTGCTACGGCCCCGGCGGTAACATGAGCCGCGTCATCAACCAGACCCACGATATCATCTGCGAGCGGATGGAAGTGGAGGATGAAATCCAGGCGAAGATCCATGCAAATGAAATGGAGCTGAATATCATTATGCTGGCTCCGGTGCTCATTGTTGCGCTGATGCGTAGTGCCAACGAGACATTTGCACAGAATCTGGCTTCTCCGGTAGGCGTTGCAGCTGTGACAGGTGCATTGGTACTGTTTGCCATCGCCTACATCTGGGGACAGAAAATCATTGCGGTGAGGTAAAGAGGAATGCTGATTGTAAAAATGATTTGTCTGGCGATAGGCACGGTCTTGGCAGTTCTTTTTATCCTGCTGACGATGCGCGGCAAAAAAGAGGACTGGCGCATTGAGGGTGTGCCGGAAAAAGAATTCAGCGATAAAGAACTGTGGGCAGCTGGGTTTGCCATGCAGCAGATGCCGATGTTTTCGATGGATTCGGCAGTGGGCAAAAAGATGATATCGGCCTCGGCTATCCTGCATCCTGAAAACGGTGGGCGCTTTGTGGAATACTGGGCGCGGCTGTACTGGGCACGAACCTTATCAATGTCCCTGCTGGTGCTGGCTTTGGCATTCTGCGCCGCTGTATTCATGGATGGCTATATGCTGTTTGCTGTGCTGGTGGCAGGTGTTGCCATGGTGGCAGTTATTTATTCCAACGGCGCAAATGAGATGAGCAATCAGCTCCAGAAGCGCAGCACGGAATGCATGATGGAGTTTTCCAATGTGGTATCCAAGCTAACTCTGCTGATGAACTGCGGTATGATTCTGAAAGAGGCGTGGTATATCGTTGCAAAAAGCAAGCAGGGCATCATTTATGAGTTGATGCAGGAAGCCTGCCGTGAAATGGACAACGGTATGGCCAGCGCAGAAGCAATCTACAACTTTGGTGTCCGCACTGGTTCGCCGGAAGTGCGCAAGTTTGCAAGCATCATTATCCAGAACATCGAAAAGGGTGGGTCAGACGTGACCGCTGTGATGCGCCAGCAGGCCGATGAGCTGATGTCCCAGCGGCGGCAGATGTTGCTGCGCAAGGGCGATGATGCCGCTGCACAGCTGCTGGCCCCCACGACTATCGTTCTGATTGGTGTAATTCTCATCATCATGGTGGCAGCCATGTCCGGCATGGATATGGCGATTTAAAAGTGGATATAGGCAGAC
>NZ_JAFREK010000080.1:0-4361 GCF_017377535.1 Faecalibacterium sp. Marseille-Q4137 | reverse complement strand
CAATTAAATAAAGATAAACTAATTACAGAAAAACAAAAGAAAGAGGGATTAAATACCGATTCCATTCCTATCCATTCCCCAAACCCCTTGCCTTTAGACGAGGACGAGGCAGCGGCACCGCCGCCGGAACGGACCGGAAGCCGAAAGGAAGCGGCCTATCAAATCTACCGGGACTTGATTTTGGAGAACATCGAGTATGACACCCTCACCCAGAATCCCCGGATAGACCGGGAGCAACTGGACGAGATCGTGGACATCCTGCTGGAAACCGTCTGTACCAGCCGCAAGTCCATCCGGGTTGCCGGGGACGATTACCCGGCAGAGTTGGTCAAGGCGAAATTCTTGAAGCTGGACAGCCATCACATCGAGTTCGTCATGGACTGCCTGCGGGATAACACCACCAAAGTCCGCAACATCAAGCAATACCTGCGGGCCATCCTTTTTAACGCGCCCAGCACCATCAACAGCTACTATGCGTCCCTTGTGGCGCACGATATGGCGCAGCCCGATTGGGGCCGCCCGCCCAACAACTGACCGAAAGGAGCGTCCACCCATGAGAGCCCTTTATCTGCGGCGGCTGGTGGTTCCACCCTAGCTGCCGCTTTTCCGACTACCTGCCAAGGAGGGATGCTGAATGCAGGAAGAAGTCACCCAGAAAACCATTGCCCTGTCCATGAAAACAGGCAAACTCACCGCCCAAGCGTTGCAAGCTGCCCTGAAAAAATATTTGCAGCACCGGGCCAAGGGGCCAAAGTTGCATCACGGCAAGCAAAGCCTGAAACAGCTGAAAGCCCACGGCGCAGCCCTGACCAACATTGAAGTCACGGAAGCGAACATCGGGGTGTTCAAGCCCTGCGCCAAGAAGTACGGCGTGGACTTCACCTTACGCAAGGACAAGACCACCCAGCCGCCCCACTACATCGTGATCTTCAAGGCCAAGGATGCGGACAATCTGGAACAGGCGTTCCGGGAGTTCACCGCCAAAACGCTCTCCAAGGAGCAGCGGCCCTCCATCCGCAAGGTGCTGACAGCAGCCAAGCAGAAAGCCGCCCAGCAGCCGAAACGTGCGAAGGAAAAAATCAAGCAAAGGGGGCTGGAACGATGAAATCTGAACTGAAAAAGCTGCTGGTGCTGAATCTGCCGTATCTGCTGTTCGTGTACCTGTTCGCCAAATGCGGGCAGGCGTACCGTCTTGCGGCGGGCGCGGATGCTTCGGCCAAGCTGCTGCACCTAACGAGCGGCATCTCCGCCGCCTTTGCAAACCCGCTACCCAGCCTGCATCCGTTTGACCTCTGCGTGGGCGTTGCCGGGGCGGTGGCTGTCCGGCTCATCGTGTACAGCAAGGGCAAGAACGCCAAGAAGTACCGCAAGGGCGAGGAATACGGTTCTGCCCGGTGGGGCACCGCCAAAGACATTGCCCCCTACATCGACCCCAAGTTTGAAAACAACATCCTGCTGACCCAGACCGAACGCCTGACCATGACCGGGCGGCCCAAAGACCCCAAGACGGCCCGGAACAAGAATGTGCTGGTGATCGGCGGCTCCGGCAGCGGCAAGACACGCTTCTATGTGAAGCCCAACCTCATGCAATGTTTCCCCACTTCCGACTATCCCACCTCATTCGTGGTCACAGACCCAAAAGGCACACTGATTCTCGAAACAGGCCAAATGTTCCAGCGGGCAGGCTACCGGGTGAAAATCCTGAACACGATAAACTTTTCCAAGTCTATGAAGTACAACCCGTTTGTTTACATCCACTCGGAAAAGGACGTGCTGAAACTGGTGAATACCCTTATCGCCAACACCAAGGGCGAGGGTGAGAAATCAGCAGAAGATTTTTGGGTGAAGTCGGAACGGCTGTTCTACACCGCGCTTATCGGCTACATCTGGTATGAGGCCCCGGCAGAAGAAATGAACTTCACCACCCTGCTGGAAATGATAAACGCCAGTGAAGCCCGCGAGGATGACCCGGACTTTCAAAGCCCGGTGGACCTCATGTTTGAACGGCTGGAACAGAAAGACCCGGACCACTTCGCTGTCCGGCAGTACAAAAAGTTTCTGCTGTCGGCGGGCAAGACCCGTTCTTCCATCCTGATAAGCTGTGGTGCCCGTTTAGCCCCATTTGACATCCGGGAGGTGCGGGAGCTGATGGAGGACGATGAAATGGAGCTGGACACCATCGGGGATGAAAAGACCGTGCTGTTTTTGATTATGAGCGACACGGACACCACCTTCAACTTCATTCTGGCCATGCTCCAAAGCCAGCTTATCAACCTGCTGTGTGACAGAGCGGATGATAAATACGGCGGTCGGCTGCCTGTCCATGTGCGGCTGATTCTGGACGAGTTCGCCAACATCGGACAGGTTCCCAACTTCGACAAGCTGATCGCCACCATCCGCAGCCGGGAAATCTCGGCATCCATCATCTTGCAGAGCCAGTCGCAGCTGAAAGCTATCTACAAGGATGCGGCCGAAATCATTTCGGACAACTGCGATTCTGTTCTCTTTTTGAGTGGGCGGGGCAAGAATGCCAGAGAGATCTCCGATGCGCTGGGGAAAGAGACTATCGACAGTTTCAACACCAGCGAGAACCGGGGTTCTCAAACCTCCCACGGACTGAACTATCAAAAACTAGGAAAGGCGTTGATGTCAGAGGACGAAATTGCAATCATGGACGGCGGCAGGTGCATCTTGCAGCTACGTGGCGTGAGGCCGTTCTTCTCGGAGAAGTTCGACATCACCAAGCACCCGCACTACAAATACCTTGCGGACGCGGACAAGAAAAACACCTTTGATGTGGACAGGTTCTTATCCACCCTGCGCCGGAAACGGCAACAGGTAGTCGCACAGGACGAAAGTTTTGACCTGTACGAAATCGACCTGTCGGATGAAAATGCAGCCGAATAATTTTATTTTTGAGTGTCGCAGAATAAGCGGCAGAAAGTGAGGACCTTATGGAATTTTTCAACAGCGCAGTCGATACTTTGCAGACCATCGTGGTCGGTCTGGGCGGTGCCCTGTGTGTCTGGGGCGGCATCAACCTGTTGGAGGGTTATGGACAGGATAACCCCGGCAGCAAGAGCCAGGGCGTCAAGCAGCTGGTTGCGGGCGGCGGCGTTGCCCTGATCGGCGTGACCCTTGTCCCGCTGCTGTCCGGGCTGCTGGGCTAAGTCCTGCATCGCTGCCCACAATTTTCCGAACAACGAACACTTAAAATCCTACTCCGCGCTCTCCCTCTCACATGGGAGGGCGCGGGAAAGGAGGTATCTTTGCTTGATTAGTGAGATCATCGAGAAATGGATAAAAGGCATTTTGATAGATGGCATCACGGGCAACCTCTCCGGCCTGTTCGATAACGTGAACGCCAAGGTGGGCGAAATCGCTTCGGACGTCGGCTCTACCCCGCAGGCGTGGAACAGCGGCATTTTCAATATGCTGCGTAGTCTTTCTGAAACGGTGGTGCTGCCCATTGCAGCGGCTATCCTTGCCCTTGTGATGTGCCATGAGCTTATCCAGATGATTACCGAAAAGAACAATATGCACGACTTCGACACCTCCATGTTCTTCCGCTGGATTTTCAAGTCTGCCTTTGCCATCCTCATTGTCAGCAATACATGGAATATCGTTATGGGTGTGTTCGATGCCACCCAGAGCGTTGTCAACCAAAGTTCCGGCGTTATCATCGGTGAAACATCCATCCACTTTGACCGCCTGATACCCGGACTGGAATTTCAGCTGGAAAGCATGACCATTGGCAGTCTGCTCAGCCTGTGGTTCCAGACCCTTGTGGTGGGCCTGACCATGAACATCCTGTCTATCTGTATTTTCCTTGTGACCTACGGCCGCATGATTGAGATTTACGTTGTGACCGCGCTGGGGCCTATCCCGCTGGCGACTATGGGCAGCAGCGAGTGGCGCAGTACCGGGCAGAACTATTTGAAGTCTTTGCTGGCGCTGGGTTTCCAAGCGTTCCTGATTATGATTGTCGTTGGCATCTACGCAGTGCTGATACGCAACATTTCGGGCGCGGCGGACATTGCCGGGGCTATCTGGGGCTGCATGGGCTATACCGTTCTGCTCTGTTTCTGTCTATTCAAGACTGGCAGCATCAGCAAATCCGTGTTTGGTGCCCATTGAGAAAGGAGCGTTTGAATGGCGTATGTGACCGTTCCCAAAGATTTGACCCATGTAAAATCCAAAGTTTTATTCGGGCTGACCAAGCGGCAGCTGGTCTGCTTCGGCGGTGCGCTTTTAACGGGCGGACCGCTTTATTTTTTGGCCCGGAACTATCTTTCCAACAGTGCATCGGCCCTGCTGATGATTTTTGCCATGCTGCCGGGGCTGCTGTTCGCTCTGTTCGA
>NZ_JAFREK010000007.1:0-94597 GCF_017377535.1 Faecalibacterium sp. Marseille-Q4137 | reverse complement strand
GCTGCAAAATTGTACCTCCATGTTGTTATGTGCAAAGCCCGCTGCCGGATGTTCCACAGCGGGCTTCGTTCAAGGTATGGTGGTATGGTTGGGGTCAGCGGTGCATGACCACATAATCATAGCCGCGCCTCATCTGGCAGACGGTGCAGGTGTCCATGCTTCGGTCAGCGCTGGGTACAAGCGCGATCTTGAAAGCCTTTGCATCCACAAAGTGCCGCAGACAGGTGCCGCAGAGGGTGCGGATGGACTTGACCATCTCAGGGGTCAGCTCCATCTCCTCGTAGATTTCCTGCTCGCGCACCGTGGGGTTCAACTCGTCCATAAAAGTGTCCTCCTATGTATCAAAAGTGGATATTCGGGTAAAGAATAAATAAGAATACGTAAAAAACGGGAACTGCCGGATGCACAGAACGTACCCGGCAGCTCCCGGATCAATATGATTAAAGGTCTCGCATATTCGCCCTCGGCCCCCTGCGAGTGGGGCATGAACATCTGGCAGCGGACTTGTACCGCTTCATTGGCATTTCAGCCACCCCGTCTGCTTTGTGACCGGGCCGCGAATTACGGAAGTATCATTATCGGAGTACCAGATGACGGAACTATTCAGTTTTCAAGGTGCGCGAGATCGGACGCTTTGCCCTGCGGTGAGTGCCGCTTGGGAAATTGTCCCTTCACTTACGAGCCATCGAGAAGGGGCAAATTGTTACCTGAAAAAGAAAATAGTTCAAAAGTTCTTCAAAAACATAGTCATTCGCTCGATTCGCTTATGAATCGTAATCCTTTTGGATTCCAAGGCACTTGCAATCTCGGACTCGGTGTACCCGGCATAGACATAGAGCGTAAGGATTTTGAGATCAAGTTCCGATAAGCTTTCAAGAGCAGCCAGCAACCGCTCATTCTCGATTTCGCCGATCCATCCAAAGCGGCTCTTGGTTTCGTGGTAGGTATCTGTTACCGTGATCGCAGCCTCATATTGCTTAAGATCTGCTGCTTTCCTTGCGTCAACGTCATCTTCGCCATCACAGACTGCCACCGTGCTGGCATCATAGGCGCGTTCACTGTTCAGGACGCCCAAATCAAACTCATACATCGCCTGAATTGCCTCTTCGCTCATTCCGGCTTCGCGGTACTGCACACGGAGTTGCTCCCACTTTGCGTTCAGCTTGCGACGTTCATTACCATTATTGAAACTCATGTGTAACCTCCAAATTTTCGATAAAGCGTAAAAAGTCGAAAATTTGGAAGGCTACGGATATTTCGCCGCTTGGGGCATCCACGAAAAACGGACAAACATAAAGCCTGCTCCTTTTTGCGGGAGCAGGCTTCCTGAAGGCTAAAAAATAGCCGGACAACCAACTAACAGAGCGGTTCTAAAAGCAGAATCACTCTATCAGCTGTTGCCCGGCTATTTGGTGCACGTTTCATACATTGCCTTGCGGCAATGGCCCGTTGCTCGGTGACGAACAGTCCATATTCAGGGTGCAATGCACCCGATTTTTGAAATTGTGTTTTGTCTAAAAAGTCAGCGCCTGCGGTAGGCTAAGTCAACGGTTGCTACGTTGCCGCACTTGAGGCACTTTATGCTGATAGAGCCTGAACAGCTCTCAGTTTTTTGGTAGAGCTTGTGTCCGCAAACCGGACAAAACCTCCAGCCAATGCTGAATTGTGCCTGCTGTATATTGTTCAGCGGTTTACTCTTAAAAGAGCGATTATTTGACCAAGTCATATTATTCTCCAAATCGAATGACGTCTAATGGGTGGCAGTGGATGGGTTTGCCATTGATGATCTGCATCTGCTGTAATCTGATCCTAATCGCAGACCACGATACTCCCATCCGTGCAGCCATCTCCAAAATTTTTTCATAGTTCGGGTCCGATGCGGATTTGTACAGGATTCCGTTTGGCAGGCACAGCGCTGCACGTTTTATTTCGGCGTTGACCAGAAATGTTGGCATCAGCAGCTCCGCTGCAAGGGTGTTCGCCTGCCATTCTTCCCATGAGGGCTGTCCGTTTCGTTCCCGATAGGCAATGTGCCCACGGCACTTGACTGCTTTTCCGTAGTCGTTCGGAAACTGGTCAGCCAGAATATGGTGTGCCGCTTCATGCGCTATCGTGAAATTCCGGCATCCGGTGCAGCTGTCTGCCGCAAGGGCGGAATCGATTACGACGTCCTTCGGCATGAACACCTCTACAAGCTTTGTTCCGTCCCCCAAGGTTACGGTAAAACCGCATTTCTGGAAAACAGTCAGTCCTAGGACACTGCCATCGCTGCATAACGGCAGCATTTTCACATTCAGCCCAAGAACAGAACTTGCGAGCCGTTCCGGGTCAATGGGTTCTGGGGCATCCTTGCTAATTCCGAAAAAGTTATAGTACTGCTCGATATACCTGCCCGCTATGTGCGAAAGGTCTGTGCGGGATAAGTATTTTGCCATTACGAAGCACAGCTTTCCGGCACGGAACAGTAGGCTTCCACGAACCACTTGCCCTGTTCAAGCCAAAGATTCCGCTTCTGACCGCAAATCAGGCAGGTGAAGCAGTGACCTTTTCCGCCTAGGCGTGATGTCCCGTGTTTGACTGCCAAGACACGATCAATTCCATAAGTGTGAGCCTTGTCATAGTTTATGGCAAGAGGGCGGATCTTGCCATCAGGAGTAAAACGAACGTCCACTTCGACGTATCTTTTCTCACGGCGAAGGGTGTAATCACCACACATCAGAACCCCTCCTTTTACAGGTTTGTCAGAACACAGTGTGCATTACTTGCGAATCATATCGATCGTATATCTCACGAGCCAGCTTTGAAAACTTCATATATTGCTCATAGTGCGGCTCCACGATCACAAGATCCTGGCACTTCTGCTTTGCCTGCCAGATTGCCTCTCCCGTGGAAACGCCAAACGCCTTTGCTGCATAGTTCTTCGCAAGTACGATACCATGCCGTTCCTCCACAGAACCACACACTGCCACCGGCTTGTTCTTCAGTTCCGGGTTCAGCATACACTCAACAGAGGCATAGAAATTGTTCATATCACAGTGAAGAATCACTCTCTGCATCCCGTATTCCTCCTCTCCGTTTGTGAAAACATGAACAACTTTTCACGAACGCATTGACACACAGCATTTCTTGTGATACTATAATTACACGAATTGTATTTCATGCTTTCATCGTCATTATAGCAAGCACGGTTTTTCATGTCAATAGATTTTTAAGAAAAAGCGTTCGTGTTTGTCATCAAAAAAGAAAGAGGTATTCCTATGGTCTTCAAAGAAAGGTTGAAAGAAAAAAGAACAGAAGCCAATTTAACTCAGGTAGAACTTGCAGAGAAGGCCGGTGTAACCGCCCGCACAATTCAGAATTATGAACTTGGCAGCCGCAAGCCATCCAATATGGTTACGATGCAGAAGATTGCGGATGCGCTGAATACTACTACTGAGTACCTGCTGGGCAGCAGCGGCACCTATGTCGTAGAAGCTCACGAAAAAGGCGGCGCAAAAGCAGCGAAAGATATTGAAGAGCTGGTCAGTGAAGTGACCGGTATGTTCGCTGGCGGCGAATTAAGCGAAGATGCCATCGAAGGAGCTTATAAAGCTCTGACCGATGCCTACTGGATTGCCAAAGAGAACAATAAAAAATACGCCCCGAAAACGAGGCGTAAAAAATCCGATCAGTGATATTTATCGTACACACTTTTCGCTATACTGTAAACTGGAGGTGGTATGATGAATGCGGAACAGCTTTCACGGGTCGGTGAGAAACTGGTAAAACATTGCGGTTCCAGAGACCCTTTTGAAATTGCAAGGCAGCTTGGTATCAATGTCATGCTTTGCGAAAATTTTGGTTCCCTGAAGGGAATGTACCGGGTGATTAAGCGAAATCGCTTTATTTTCCTGAATAACAGTCTGGATGAAAATATGCTGCGCATTGTGTGCGCACATGAATTAGGGCATGACCAGCTTCACCGGAATATGGCGAAAACCACCCCGATTCATGAGTTCATGCTCTACGATATGAAATCCAAACCAGAATATGAAGCCAACATCGTAGCAGCAGAAATCCTGATGGACAGCGATGAAGTCCTTCGCTACATCTATGAGTATGGATACACAGCTGAGCAGATCGCCAGTGCGATGTCCACCGACATCAATCTGGTTGCGCTGAAGGTGGCGCACCTGGCCACACTTGGATATAATCTGCACGCGCTGGAACATAAAAGCAACTTTTTGAAATAATGTACCTTCGAGGAGCCTGGACTGGCTCCTCTCTTTTTTGTTGCAAATTGTGCAGATGACGTCTGCACAATTATCAGCCTAACATCTGCATATGATAGAGATTCACTTTTTCCTCGAACGGCAGTCCCGGATCAATGCCGACTTCTTCCCACATCACACCGAACGGTGCGCCGCCATCTGTGTATCCAGCGATAAAGGCAAAACGATCATCGCAGTCCTCATACAGTTCTGCCAGACGTTCCCTCTCTTTCGCTTCCCGCTCCATTCTCCGCTGCCGAAGCCGCTGCTCTTCAGCCTGTTTTATCTGGTCGAGCTGTTCCTGTGTATAATTGACCCCCAGCTCCTGCAAATCTTTAGCGGCAGTCACAGCATCCACATGAAAGCGTTCCCGGTAATGCTTGTTCATCTTTTTCGGTGAACCGGTATAGGTGAGCAGCCACTGCTTGCCTTTTCGGAGGCGTGCTTCCTTTCGCTCAGCCTTCGTCAATTTCTTTTTCTTTGCCATTTGCGGAATCTCCCGGATTTTTTCCTGATGACTTTAAGTTGCGCTTTTTCGGTGCTGTCAGCTCATAGCTCAAAGAAAGCAGATCTTTGATAGCATCATCCAGTTCCGGCTTGCCAAGCTGAATACTGAGCCATTTTTCCTTGTTCATGTGATAGGCCAGAAAATAGCCTTTCTGCCCGCGAAGAGAGCCAATCAGTAGCAGATCGCTTTTCACATTAAGGACATCAACGATGCCTGCCTCCGGCAGTCCCAACTTATCAGCTGATACTTCCAGAACTACACCATACCATTTATTATTGTCGTTGTGCCGCAACACAGCATTCCAGTCATGCCTGGGATATTCCGGCTCTGTGCCGTACTGCTGGTGTATCCATGTAAATAATTCTTGTCGCGTCATTCCACATTGCAAGTGAAGTCAATCTATGTTGTACTTCCCACTGCATCCTCCATTTCCACAGAATTCGCAGCCATAAAAGCACGGTACGACGAGCAACAGGCAAAACATAATGCACATGAGTATATGTACCCTGTGCGAAAAATCATCTGTAAGGGCTGCGGAAAAACGTTTTATACAATTGTCAAATCGAAAAAATATTGTGACTACTACACGTGCGGAAAACTTGGCAACTGGAAACGCCAGCGACAGAAGCGGCTTGCACAGCGCACCGGCCTTGTTTGCAGGTGTTGTGGCAAAACATTTACGCCTAAACGCAAAGATGCTGTCTATTGTAGTAATGCCTGCCGTCAGAAATCCTACCGCCAGAGCGTTACGGATAAATCATGCGATCAAAAAAGACACATGGTAGAGCCGTAACGAAATTTCAAAACGATTCTGCTTAGCAGCAAACGGACATTCTGTCCATTTACCACAACCGTAACGATAGCACCACGACTGCCGATGTTATCATTTTGGAGACATCGTATCTTGAAGCTGCCAAGCCTGAGCTTGAAAAATACGATGTTTTGACAAAGCAAATCAAGGCTGCTATCAAAACGCGGAAAGAGTTACAGGCCGAGAAAAAGGCAACGCCAATTCTTAATGTTTTGAAGCATCGTGAGCTGACCAGCCGCATCGAGGATTTGACGGAACAGCTCGAAGATTTGCGCTCGGAGCGGGCAATAATCCTCATGTATCTTGACTGTGAAGAAAGTAGAGATACCGCCGAAGTCAAGAAAAGGTGTACTGCCGCAGAGACGATGCTTGAAAAGCTCGAAGTCAGCGAGGCAAAGTATTCTTATGCGCTGGATGATGCAAAAAACGCTTTTGCCGACTTACAGGAACAGGCAAAAGATTTGGACGCAGGAGAGTTATATGAAGCAAGGCTGGCTATTCGCAACGAGAAAGAATAGAACGGTGTTCAGCAACTGCAAAAGGCGTATGGAGAACAGTTTACTCCTGCTACAATGCTTCATGGCAGGCGTGATGTTGAAAAAGTTCTCAATGAAAGAGCCGAACCGCCGCAGTCTGTTCAGGAAGAAAAACGCAATCGTCAAGCAATGGCTGAAGATCCGCCGAGGCAAATACCCAAACGCAATGAAATAGAGTTATGAACCACAAACAGGCCGAGTATACGTTGATTTCGTTCTCGGCCGGCTTTCTTTTATATTTGATGTTTACAAGTGCAAACATCGCAAACAGACAAAAGATTTTGAATCCCCCAAGACTATAGCATAGCGAAAAGAACATACAAAAAATTGAAGCATATTAATAACAATTCTTACAACATTGATAAAACAATTTGATGCGGAAAAGTTAAAGTTTTCTGAAATTTGTATTTGCTGCAACACAGCAAGTTATTAAAACGCACAAAACCCCCGCTCCACAAAAAACGAGACGGTATTCAAGTGCTTGAGTGCCGACTACATTAATAATAAGTCCAAGATTTGATTGCAACAGCTTCGGTAAAACAATGTCAACAAGCGGGCCTACGACAACGTATGACAAAGGAACAAAACACCTTGCAATCATGGAACGCGATGCAAACACACGCCCCTGAAGAATCCGTGGTGTTTCCTGCATCCACAATGTGCCGGCAACCGTATTCAAAATTGGCGTAACAAATGAAAAGGAAAATCTTCCGATTGCAACAATGCAAGTAATATGTGTGAACCCCATAAGTTGCAAAGCTATGCCAGCAACCAAGCCACCAATAACGATCGTTTTATAAGTAAAATGTATTTTCTTTGAAAATGTAACAACCAAACTTCCGCATAAAATCCCGAATCCACCACAAGCCTTAATAATGCCTAGGTCAAATGTATTCCCAAGTGTCAAGCCGAAAGGCTCTATTAATGAGGTTGCGAGATTAAACGTAAAGTTTAAAATAGTAAAGTAAATCAAAAGTACACGTAAACTTCCTTGAGAAAAAATAAATTTGAATCCAAGCAAAATTTCTCTTTTTGTATTTCGTTTCTTCTGATTTTCGTTGTCCATTGAAAACTTGCTTGAATCTATCGTAACAAGAATTACTAAAGAAACAAGATAGCTTATTAAATCAATTATTATAATCCCATTTAGTCCAATTAATGGATAGAGCATTCCGGCAACAATCGGGGAAGCAATACTATCCAATGAATCAATAATCTGACTCATGCCGTTAGCAGTTTTTACTTCATCAGGAGAAACCAAAGTTGTAATTGATGCTTGATATGCATTATTATCAAAGAAATTTGCACAAGAATCAAGAAAGGTAAAAACACAAAGAACAAAATAATTGAATTCATAATAACTGACGCAAATATAGATAAACACACTTATCAAAGCGGCAATGGAGTCGGCGCAAATAATGATAGCCTTACGATTGTATTTGTCACATAAATAACCACTGAAAGGTGCTAAAAATATCGCTGGTAATATAGAGAAAAGGAGAATCAAAACCATTGGGGTCGCTTTTCCTGTGACCGTGTAAACCCAGACACTTACCCCAAATGACGTTAATCCTGTCCCCAAAATGGAAATCAATCTTGCAAACCAAACTTTCCTATAAGACGAATTGATATTCATAACTATTATGCCCTTCCGCCATCAAATGGGATGTGCTTCATCACAATCTCAAATATAAAATCACAAATGCATTTAATACATTCGGAATCAATTGAACCAGTTTCATTACGAAAGGAATGATCAATGCTAAAGACTTCCTTATGAATTATATCACTTTCAGTAGAACTAATTGAATCGAAAAAAAACAGATGTTGTTTAAAGTCGATTGCGCAATCTCGACTTCCTATAAGCAAAAGTAATGGCAAAGAGATGCTTTTGCATCCACTTAAGAAATCAATTTCAGACAGCTCATGGTAATAATTTGTATCATGCCCTGCAAATAGTCCATGTTCAACATATGTACTATACTGAGGATTTTGCTTCACGATATCATTAATGGAGTGCTTTCCATCAAGAACAATTTCAATAAAGGAATCAAATGTCCGCGCATTATACATTATTTTGTCTTTTGGTATTCCCCTTAATATATCTTGCCGAATTTTATTTTTGACAAAGTAATCCTTCGGGCCAAAAATCATTGTATCAAAAATAATTGCAGCCAATACGCTCTCTCTATTTCGATTAACTAAAGACGGAACCATTAGAGCACCAATGCTGTATCCAAAAAGAATCAGTTTTTTCCCAGAGGCAACAACATGATGCATGGCAGCGTCGTATAAGTCAATTATGTCGTTGAAACCATATTTACCACATTTATATCCGTCACTATCACCGTTCCCAAATAGTTCGACCCTTACCGTAGGAATCCCAAAATTGCTCAAGCTATACATTAAATCTCGATACGTGTTTTTACTCAATAATGGAGTATCAACTGTTGAGCAATCAATGCCTTGCAATAAAAAAAGGACAAAATCATTATCGTTAGGTTTTGTAATCAGAAGTTCTATAAACAAATTTTTGTATATTACTAGTCACCTATACAACTAATTCTCGTCCGCCTTGTTCGCCTCATTCGCTTCTTGATCACCAGCACCATAAACCATTATGTCTATTTTTTCGTATTTGGGGCCCTTAAAAGAACCTTTTTTCAAATCGGTTTCAACTTCGCGGTAAATTTCATCAAGACTCTTTTTATTGTTTTCCATAGCAAGCCCTCCTTCTGATCTCTCCTGCATCGTAACAGACTCTTTTTGTGTGTAAATAAAGTCAACATATTCTCTCGCTGACCATTCACCCTCTATATCATATCGTGCTATCAACAATCTGTCCATTGGCATTTAATACACTTGTCATTTGACGACCTTGTGCATATTGTACAAGGTTTTGCGGGAGCCGTGATTGATATTTGCATTGAGCAGCAGTTGCATACAAGGTCTCTATGTTCGCGCATCGAATTTTTCAAATTTCCAATTGTTATCGACTCAGAGACTGTTAATTTTAGTTATATGTTGTATTATGTAACCTTTGCAAATCAAATTATCTGTACCTTTTCATTAGTATTGAAATCTCCCTTAGTAAAATTTGCAAGATTGTTGTCAGTCTATCTATAGCAGTCCGATCAAATAAAGTTACAACTTGACAAAAGGTGTAAGATTGAGTCAAAGAGGCGATTCAAATGTTGCACAATGAAGCAAGAAAACTTCTGATTCAGGCATTGGAAAAAACACACAATGCAAGAGAAGTCGCTGAAAACTTCTCTGTCAATCGAGGCACGGTACAACTCTCCTTTCAGGGCAGTTTCGCTTCTTCGCAAAAATAACAGGCGCGTTGTTGACACGGGTAACGGTTGTGCCGACCCAACCAATCAAAACATTGAATCTTTTACGAAGCGAACGGACGGTCTACGCTGTTAGTAATTCCTGAATGGAAACCAAGCAAGCAGTTTTGCCACTTTCAGCCCCAGTTAGTACTTCAATATTACTATGTTTTGGAAATCGGCACAACCATATAACCGTCTGTGATGAAACTATTTTTGTTTCATCGATGACATTGTACCAGCAAGCAGGGCGAGCTGGTACCAACTCGCGATTTTTGAATCAGATTTTTCAAATCCAAATTCAAAATGCTTGTTGGGCTGTGCCCAATCCCCTATCGTTCCGCATCGTGCGATGCAGGCTGCGCGTTTGTTCCAAACACTTTTATAACAAAAAAGATAGCCTAGGGCTCTTCCATGAGGGAAGGGTCCTAGGCTATCTTCGTTTATCGGGACTTCGTTTTTTCGGTGCTGCTCTTTTCCTCTGCAAAGAACAGTTCTACGTTTCTCTTTGCACGAAGAAGCTCCTGCATTTCTTCTTTCGCTTTACGATAGTCCGGGTAGAGTGCTTTCTTTTCCGTCAGCAGCTTGGAATATTCCGTATCCAGTTCTTTCACCTTGGGGAGCTTTTTCAGGTTAGCTTCATCGAATGCCGCTTTCGCTGCCTTGTGCAGTGTGATCTCTGCACGATGACCTTCCAGAAAGTGCTTGCTGTATCCGGTCTTTCGGTAGGCATCATAGACTGGTCGCGTCTTGGCGTAGTTGATGATGTGTGCTTTCAGCACCGCAATTTCTGCCAGTCGATTTTCAGAATCTTTAATGGAATCGCCCAGTTCGTGATAGTGAGCAGTAGCAGCATCCACACGCTCCTGCATCTCCTCAATGCTGCCGATTTTATTTTCCTGCAAAAAAATCAGGGTCTTGGACATCTCTTTCAAATTGTAGCGTTTAGCCCACCGTGCATAGCCTTCGCTTTTGCCCTCGGAGAGTTTTGCCTGAATGTCCACCAACAGGTGGAACGGCTGCTCTTTCGGTGGCTGCTTCTGATACGGGCGGTGTTCGGATCCTCCGGCAATGACCGCCTTGATTTCATCTTCACTGTATCCCGCGCCCAGTGTCCGAAAACGGATAAAGCGTTTCTGCCGTGTTCCTTTGACCGAAGTGTACTTTCCCCGTTTGATTTCGTAGCCCTGCTGTTCCAGCTTTTGAAGAAAGCCCTCGAAATTTGCGGGCCTCTCGTTCAGCAGGATGTTGTCGATTACGGCACACAGCTTATCACGATTACTTTCTCTGGGTGGATAAAGGGTGCGCTTCTGCCGCTCTCGGTACGGCTTGATTTCAATAACAGACAGCTGATGTTCCAGACAAATCAAATCGCTCAACCGCTGCACGGCCAGCCCGGATAATAAAAAATCCCGAAATTTTCGGGTGCTGTCCAGCGCAGTGGAGTTGTAGATAATGTGATTGTGGATGTGTTCCCGGTCTGTGTGGGTGGCAACGATAAAAGCGTATTTGCCCTTGGTAAACCGCATGGCAAGTTCATAGCCCACCTTGTTGGCTTCCTCGGCGGTGATCTCACCGGGCTTGAAGGACTGTCGAATCTGATAGGCAATCACGTCACTTTTTTGTCTGCGCCCAGTGACAAGTTCATACTGCCGTTTGGACAGCATGAATTCTTCATCCACCGTCAAAGGACTGCATTCGTAGCTGCTAATCAGTTCGCCATGCTCAGTCTTGTCGGGATTCTGCGCATAGTCCGTGCGGCTTTTCAGGCAGGCCGCAACCGACTTGCCCTTGTTCTTGTGCAGCGCGATCAAACGTGTTGCAGCCATCGAACGCCCCCTTTTCTTAAAAATAAATTGGAATTGACTTCAAAATCTGATACACTCGTAAAAATATCTGTGAAAGGAATCTGTCCCATGAAAAAGCACGGACATTATTGTAAAGTCTGCGGCGAGTACAAAGCAAATGAAAAGTTTTCGGGCAAAGGTCATACAGCTCACATCTGTAAAAAGTGCGCTGCTCTGCCGCCAGATGTACGCTCTGCGCAGATGATTGAAAACAAGCTGCTTTCTTTGCCATGGAGACTTTCCAAAGAACAAATAAAATGCCTGAACAACAAAGCCCATGACAAGCGGCCTGAGATTCGGGAGCTTGCGCAGGAGCAGCTTGATATGCGCTTCCACCCGGAACGGCTTGCGCCGGATGGTGCTGATAAATTTGAAGATTTACCGCTCAATAAGGATAACGAGGACGAAGATGAGTGGTAATCCTTATGCCAATAAAATTTATGTAACCCGCAGTGTTTGGCTGCGGGCAGTGTTACAGTTCTGTCAGCATTGCAAGAATTTGCTTACTGACGCTGATCAGTTCATCCAACCGGGCGCGCAAATCCTCCAGATCGGCAGTATAAATCTGACCGTTTTCATTGGCTACTTTGGCGTACTGGTTCAGATTGTTGCTACACATCTGCAAAAGATACGCCATCCGGCGCAGCTGCGGCAGATCCAGATGCAGACAATACCCGTCCAGTGCCATCTTGCGCAGATAGGAGCCAATGCTCAGGATGCCGCTGGCTTCCATTTTGTTCCGAATCCGCTCCAATTCCGGCTTGCTGACCCGGAAATGGAGTTGCTGGTCGCGGCGGTCGCTCACCGGGCATCACCGTCCTTGTCGTAACAACTGCGGAAGGGCTTCACCGGCTCCGGCTTGTCCGATTTTTCTTCCAGTGCCGCCAGCACCGAGGGGCGGCGAGGTGAATCCTCCTGTTCTTCCTCGTCCTGTTCCGGGTCATGGCTCTTTTCATCCACATCTAACTGGGCGTTCAGTTCCGCAAGCCGTGCGGACTTTTCTGCCAGTTCTTCCTCCTGCGGGAAGGGCTTTTCCACCTCAATCTGCGCCGCCGCCTGCTGCTGATGCAGGGTATCCAGTTCGTTCTCTGCGGCAGTGATGCGCTCCGGGAAGTTGTTCAACGAATTATCCAGCCGGATGATGTTGCCCAAAGGGTCGGTGCCCAAGGGCACCGTGTACTTTCGCTGCCCTTTCAAAAGTGCCTGATACTCCGTGCGGAAAGCATCGAACCGCAGGGACAGTTCAAAGCCCCGGTAGCTGCCAATCACTTTTTCCTCGGCGTTGGGCAGTTCCGAGCAGGCAAGCACCAGACGCTCACCGGCGGTCTTTTTCTCGTCGTAGGCAACGCCCTTGATGGTCATGCCGCAGAAGCCCTCTTTCTCCTGCGGGTGGGCGGCAGCAAGCTGTGCATCGGCTTTCAGCCCCGCAATGTGGGCGTTCGTTTCCTGAATGTCTGCCGGGAACTTGGTCAGCAGCTTGTCCTGCAAGCGGAATTTCTGGCTCTGGTGGTCGGCTTTCAGAACCTTCAGCTTTGCGACCTGTACATCCAAATCCATTTTCTCCTTGATGAGTGGGTTTCCGGCGCACAGTGCCTTGATCTCCGCATAAGAAAGTGCCTGTTCGTCTACATCTTCGCAGGAGCGAACAGGAGATTTAGAAGTCATGATTTGGCTGATAAATCGCTGTTTATTTTCCAGAGTTTGGAACAAATAACTGTCAAATGTCCCTTCTGTGACGTAGTTGAACACCTTGACTTCCTTATTCATATTGCCCTGACGGATGATGCGACCATTGCGCTGGGTCATGTCGCTGGGCTTCCAGCCAACATCCAGATGATGCACCGCCACAAGTCGGGACTGGACGTTGGTGCCCGCTCCCATTTTTGCAGTGCTTCCGAGCAAAACTCGCACATCGCCAGAGCGCACTTTGGAGAACAATGCCGCTTTTTTCGCCTCGGTGTCGGCGTTGTGGATGAACTCGATCTCGTTTTCCGGCACACCGGCGGCAATCAGCTTTTTGCGAATATCGTCATAGACGTTAAAATTGCCGTCGTTTTTCGGCGTCGAGAGGTCGCAGAACAAAAGCTGGGTCAACTTCTGGTCTTTGCCTTCCTCCCAGATCTTCAGCACGTTCTGCACACAGACGTTCAGCTTGCTGTTGGGGTCATCGGGCAGCATGGGGTTCATCAGGCGAACGTCCAAGCCGATCTTTCTGCCGTCATTGGTGACGCAGAGCATATTGTCCACGGAGGCATCTACTGCACCGGAGTGGATTTCTGCAGCACGTTTGCTCAGTTCCTGCACCATTTCCTTTTGAATCTCCGAGGGTTTTGCCACCACGGTTTCAAACTTTGCTTCGGGCACAGGCAGATGAAGCTGGTCGGATGTTTTAATGTCCGCAACCTCCTTGAACATGGACATCAGTTCCGGGAGGTTGAAGAACTTGGCGAACCGGGTACGAGCACGGTAGCCCGTACCTTCCGGCGCCAGCTCAATTGCAGTGGTGGTCTCTCCAAAAGTGGATGCCCAGCAGTCGAAGTGGGTCAGCTTTTTCTGCTGTAAGGTGCTGTACTGCAAATACCGCATGACCGTGTACAGTTCGGTCATGGAATTGCTCACGGGCGTGCCCGTGGCGAACACCACGCCCCGCCCACCGGTGATTTCATCCAGATAGCGGCACTTGCCAAACATATCGCTGGATTTTTGCGCTTCGCTGGTGGATAATCCCGCGACATTTCGCATTTTTGTCGTGAGGAACAAATTTTTGAACGCGTGTGACTCGTCCACAAACAGGCGGTCAACACCCAACTGCTCGAAGGTAACTACATCGTCCTTACGCTCATCGGAGCGCAGTTTTTCCAGCTTGGCTTCCAGCGTTTTCCGGGTCTTTTCCATCTGCTTGATGGAGAAATTCTCGCCTGCGTGGACTTTCAGCTCATTGATGGCGGCAAGCGTTTCATCAATTTGCTCCTGAATGATACGCTCCTGCCGCTCAAAGGACAGCGGGATGCGCTCAAACTGCGAATGGCCGATGATGACCGCATCGTAGTCGCCAGTGGCGATGCGGGCGCAGAATTTTTTGCGGTTGGCGGTCTCAAAGTCCTTGCGCCGTGCCACCAAAAGTTTGGCGTTGGGGTAGAGGTTCAGAAACTCGCTTGCCCATTGTTCTGTCAGATGGTTGGGTACGACAAAAAGGCTTTTCTGGCACAAACCAAGGCGTTTTGCTTCCATGGCAGACGCTGCCATTTCGTAAGTTTTTCCTGCACCCACTTCGTGTGCAAGCAACGTATTACCGCCATAAAGCACATGAGCGATGGCGTT
The DNA here is from genome assembly GCF_017377535.1 of Faecalibacterium sp. Marseille-Q4137. Taxonomy (NCBI): domain Bacteria; kingdom Bacillati; phylum Bacillota; class Clostridia; order Eubacteriales; family Oscillospiraceae; genus Faecalibacterium; species Faecalibacterium sp. Marseille-Q4137. Next base: position 79,992 of record NZ_JAFREK010000007.1, on the reverse strand, counting down.
GCGCTGGTGTTCCCGGAGGGTGATCTCCGGGTTCATGCCCACGAATTTGATGTGGCTTCCGTCATACTCACGGGGGCGGGTAGAGTTGAACAGCTCGTTGTACTGCTTCACCAGCGCAATGCGCCGCTGGGGGTCTTGCCAGACCCAGTTGGCAAAAGCATCCTTGATGACCTGTTGCTTTTGCTGCGCCAGCATGGTCTCTCGCTTGTTCAGCACACGTTTTGGCTTGCCCTCGGCATCCTCGATGGTGTCGTAGATGCGGACATCTTTCAGGTTCAGAGTTTCTTCCAAAATTTTATAGGCGTTGGCTCTGCTAGTGCCGTAGGTCTCGGAGGAAATAATGTCACTCCGCCCGGTGGCGGTCTTGCCCTCCACACGCCACTCGGCGGTATACGGAGAATATCTCACCTTGACCGCATGGCGCAGATAGTAGGGAATCTGGAAGGTCTCAGTCATAAACTTCTGGATAATATCCGGGTCCAGCCATGTGGCACCCAAGCGCACATCAATTTCGGAGGCTTCCAACTCTCTGGGCTGCGCCTTGGTCAGCGCCTCCACATTGACGGCAAATTCCGGGTTGGTCTCGGCGGCAAACTGCGCCATCCGCAGCTTTGACCGGACATCGCCGGACAGGTACTCGTCTGCCATCTGCCAGCCTGCTTCCGGGTCGGTGGGGTCGGCGGCAGGGTCTTTGAAGATCACACCGGAAAGTTCGGTGGTAATGCGCCCGTACTCACCGGGAGTGCCCAGCAGTTCTGCCATATAGGGCAAGTCCACTTTGCCATGCTCACCAATAGATACCGCCAACGCTTCGCTGGGGGTGTCCACGCTGGTGACGGTGCGCTCCGGGCGAATGGTGCGCTTGGTGAACATCGCTGCCTTGGATTTAAGCTGCCCCTGCTCGTCCAGATTTTCCAGCGAACACAGCAGATAGTAGGAAGAATCCTGCTCAAACAGCCGCCCATTTCTGCGGTCGTTCAGCAAGCCATATTTGGCGGTAAAGGCATCGTAGGCGGCGTTCAAACGCTCCTGTGTTGCCTTGATGTCGGCATCTGGGTAATCCTCCAACTGCTGCTGAATCAATTCATTGACGATCTGCCGCAGTTCCACCATGCCGGTGACACGCCCCTTGGCGGTGTCGGACAGTTCCACCTGTGTCATCACGGAATTTTCCCGGTAGAACACTTCGCCGTCCACTACGGTATAGGAGAAGTTTTTTACATCCGGGTCAGCCGGGAGAATGTGCTTCTCATTTTCGGAATCCGCAATATCTGGTGTTTCTACCTCAACTTCGGTGTATTGCCCCTCAATATGCTGTACCGCCTCGGCAAGCTGGTCTGCAAGGTTTGCACCCTCGATGGGAGCAACGGTCAATTCCTCTCGTCCATACTGGGTGCTTTCGGTGGAGAGTACGCCCAGAACCATCTCCGGATGGTCTGCGAAATACTGGTTGATGGCAAAGCCATCCTCGGTCTTGCCAAGCTGCACCCAGTCCGGCTCGTGGTTGATGGGGCGGTCACGCTTCTGCAGGAAGATAATGTCGCTGACAACATCCGTACCAGCGTTGGCACGGAAAGCGTTGTTGGGCAGACGAATGGCCCCCAGCAAATCGGCACGCTCTGCCATGTGTTTGCGAGCGGTGCTGTCCTTGCTGTCCATGGTGTAGCGAGATGTGACAAAGGCAACGATGCCGCCCGGACGCACTTGGTCGATGGCTTTTGCAAAGAAATAATTGTGGATGCTAAAACCAAGTTTGTTGTACGCCTTGTCGTTGACTCTGTATTGACCAAAGGGCACGTTGCCGACAGCGAGGTCATAAAAATCACGGCGGTCGGTGGTCTCAAAGCCAGCCACAGTAATGTCAGCCTGCGGATACAGTTTTTTCGCAATGCGCCCGGTGATGCTGTCCAGTTCTACACCATACAGGCGGCTGTCTGCCATGCTGGTGGGTAGCATTCCGAAAAAATTGCCTGCGCCCATGGACGGCTCCAGAATGTTGCCAGACTGGAAGCCCATTTTTTCGACCGCATCATAAATAGAGCGAATCACTACCGGGGAGGTGTAGTGGGCGTTCAGGGTGCTGGAACGGGCGGCGGCGTACTCATCTTCGGAGAGCAGCCCTTTCAACTCTGCATATTCCTTTGCCCAACTATCTTTTCCGGGGTCAAAGGCATCCGCCAGACCGCCCCAGCCCACATACTGGGAAAGCACCTGCTGTTCCTCAGCGGTGGCACCCCGGTGTTCATCTTCCAGCTTGAACAGGATGCGGATGGCTTCAATGTTCCGGGCATATTTCTGCTTTGCGCCGCCCTCGCCCAGATGGTCGTCCGTGATGTGGAAGTTCCCGGCAGGTTCCGGCGCAGCTTTAGCATTCAGGGCTTCATCCAAGGCTGCGGCATCCGGGAAGGTCTGCACTTTTCCGTCCATCACGGCAGAGATGGGCAGTTTGTCCAATTCATCGTCCGTAAGCGGCGGTTCGTCCTCGTCCGACTCATGCGCAGGAGTGAGATTGACCGTCAGGTTGTGCAGATGGATGTTGCCCGGCTGGCGCAGCAGCCGTTCCAGATTTTCCTTGCTTTCCGAGCGGGCAACCGGATAGACCTCATCCGGGTCACGAAGCTGGATGTTCAGACTTCCGACAGTTTCGACCGTAAAATCCTTACCGTCCAGACGGATCGTATCGCCCACACGGTAATCACGCTCTTTTTGGAGAGCGGGAACAGGTTCATTTTCCGCCAAAAACTTTGCCTTTTCCACTGCAAGCCAATCGGCGGCAGTTCGTTCATCCGTCTCTTTTTTCAAAGTGGTGCAATAGGATTCGGCCTGCTCCTTGTCTGTAAATTGCGCCATTCCGTTGTCATTTGCATAGTAGCCCTCATTGAGATCATCCCAGATAGCAAAAAGCGGGGACGTACCTCCGACCACTTCTCGGACAGAAAAACGCTCATATTCCGGCACCTCGGATTCCTTGTAGATGGTTTCTGCCTGCGCCAGCATTTCATCCACACGCTGGCTGGGTTTATTCTGCCGCAGACCATCCTCAAACTGTTTCCGGTTGATGACCTCGTTATCCCACGACTGTCCGTGTGCACTGGTGTCGATGCGCACATCGGTTTCACCGATATAGCCAATGGTGCCCTCGATGGTTCCAGTGGGTAGATCAACCATTACATCGTCACCGACTTTGTAGCCGTTTTCTTCCTGTACAGCGGCACGCTGCTCCTTTTCTTCCTCCGTCAGGTATCGGTCGGACTGGATCATCAGGTCGATATACTGTTCCACCTGCGCCCATTTCAGGGTGATTTTCTGGTGGTCGGGGTAATGATCAAATTCCAGTCCCTTCCAGTCGTGATTCACAAAGCCCCGGCTTCCGTCCAGAAAATCGTGGGAATGCCCACCGATGCCGTATTCCTTTGCCAGTGCCTTGGCACGGAGATTGCGGTCAGGCTGGGTCTGGTACAGTGCCATAATGCGCTGCTTACCGCCCATAAATCCCGAACCATGCTTACGCAGCTCGTTCTCAACTTCAGCCTGCGACAAAACAAAAGCGGAGGGCGTTTTTTCGCTCTCCGCTTGGTCGATTTTTTCAATTTGCTGGACTTCGGTGGGGATGTGGGCATCAAAGAAACTTAACTGTAAATCAATTCCATCAGCACCAGTTCCTCTGCCTGTGCCCGCAGGCTGTTCATGTGCTGCACCCATGCCATCTGATTCTGCTCCTTGTCCGGGGCGGGGGTCTGTTTCAAGAGCTGTGCTATGGTCTGCTGCATCCGGTCCTCTGCTGTTTGCTCCACCTCCATCAGGTGCGGGTACAGGCTCCCGTTCAGGAGCATCGTGTTGTACAGCACTGGGCGATGGTCTTTCAGGTACGTCCGGCGCAGCCTGCCGTACTTGCCCAGCGGCTTCCGGGGCTGGTTCAGAATCAGGTTCGGGAGCTGGTAGTCCCCGACGGTCGAGTAAGTCACGTTCCTGCTGTTCGTATTCATATTGGCTCCTTTCTGCATTGCGGCGGCGAATGGTTGTTTTAACGGTGCGCTCAATTTGGCGTAAGACCTCCCGGCTCATGTCGCTGACGGCTGCGCCGAGGGCAAAGACGGCATCCGGGGTGGAGAAGTTGTAGATCGCCTGAAAATCGTCCTTGTCGAACCACCCGGCAGGCTCAAATCCACAGCGTTCCAGCAGCGTGTAGGTGACGCTGATTGCAGCAGCGCTTTTGAACTGCATCTCCACCCCGGCATCATCATAATCCATCAGCAGCGAACCGTCAACGATGGCGCGGATGTCCCCGCCGTTGTTGTCCCAGTAATCTGCCACCAGTTTCCCTGCAACGTCCGCAAGCTGCTGGCTGACACGCTCTCCGCTGATGCCATAGGTGGCGGCGAGCATTTCCGAAACCGGCTGCACTAAATCAGGGCCGAGCTGCCACACCTCCGGGTCACGAGAATTGCGGCGCACCCCGGTGTCCGACACATCGAAAACGTAGTGCAGACGAGGGAATCCGCTGGATTCGTCCAGCAGGGCGATGCCCTTGGCTCCCCGGCGCACATAGCGGTTCATCCGGTTGTTCCAGATGTCAAAGTCGGCGCAGGCGGTGGCATCCGGTCGCTGGGCGTAGATCATAAGCTGGTCTGCAAAGGGGTACTTATACAGCCGGGATGCGGTGGTCAGGTATGCTGTCCAGCTTTCCCAGTACCGGGTCATCCCGTTCGCTGTGCGCTGGGCAAGGGCGAGATATTCTTCAGTTTTGCTTGGCATAGCGTTCCTCCCTTCAAGTTCATGGTAAACAAAAAAGCGAGCGGCCTTTTCAGGTCACTCGCTTATGGAATCTATGGTATTTTATTCGTGTTTTGCAGCAAACTTTTCTGCCATCTCCAGCAGACGGTCAAAGGTCTGCTTTTCTTCCGGCTCCTCGATCAGCTTGGCAAGGAGCGCACGGAACACATCGGTGCTGTCCTGCCCCAATGCAACTGCAACTTTTTCAATGCAGTCGTGCAGCTTCTTGACATCATCATCGGAAGGCTTGGATTTTGCAAGCAGGTCGGACAGGTAGCTGATGAAGGGATAGGTAGAATCATCGTTGATGATCTCGTTGGTCTCCTCGATGATCTTCTGGTTATCTTCGGGGGTCATATCGCCTTTTTCTTCCCATACATCACGGGAAGAAGTGCGGCCTTTCAGAAAAGTGGCAAAGAGCAGGCGGTCGATGGGTGATCTTTTAGTGGTATCCATTGGCTATCCTCCGCTTTCAATTTTTCTGTGCATTAAAACTGGCTTTAGTATAGCATGAATGGAAGTATTCTATCAAGCCCAGTTTCTTGCGGTTTGCGAAAATTTTTCGTAACAAAAGAGCCTATGTACGCCGCCCGCAGGCGGCAAAGGTCAGTCCGGGGGGAATTTCAGTTCGGCAAACTCTGCATCGGTCAGCAGTTTCAGCTTTTCGATAACTCCCTCCGACAGTTCCCGCAGGGCAGTCTCATCGGGCATCAGGTAGCACTGCATGAGCCGCAGTTCATGGATAAGCCCCAGCCGGGTGCCGGAGTTGTAGAGCATCATCAGCATGAGCTCTTCGTGGTTAAAGTTCATGGGCATCCCTCGCTTTCCGGCAGACGGTTGGATTGCACTCCGGGGCATCGCACTTTTCCTTGAAATTCATCAGTACCGAATGGCGTTCCGGCTGCTTGTCCAGAAACCTCTGTAAATCTTTGAAGCCGATGCTGTCCACATAATGCACAGACACCTCGCCATTGTGTTTGAGTGCGATCACATCGCTGACCGACAGGCTGTGCCCCTCAAAATCCTGCGGACGGGAGAGGTTGAACATCTGAAATAGTTCTTCCAAAATCTCGTTGTTCGGCACATCCTGCCACATGGCGGGCAAATCAGCATAGTAGGTGACCTCATAATGCTCCGGGTCTGGCGTTTTGCCACGACGATGCAGTTCCCGCATGGAAGCAAATCTTTCATCGAGGTTTTTTTCGTCATGCCGCAGCTGCATCACCATATAAACATCGCACCCCGCATTCAGAAACTTCTGCGGGATGTCCGTCATGGGTTCACCGTCAAAATTCTGGTTCCATTTTTGCTGCATCGTCCACCTCACAGTTCTGGCGCAGAACGTGCAGACGATTTTGGCGTAGACGTATCACTTGCCAGTTCTGCCAGCTTTTCCAGTGTGGAAGGGCGATGGTCTGCACTCAGCTCCTCGGCTTCCGCAACTTTGTCCATGACGGCATCGTAGTCCTGCAGTAGCCGCCGCCCCTTTTCCATGTGGTGCGCTTCCAGAATCTGCTCACGGGCTTCCTGAATGGTCAGTTCCGGGGCATCCAGCTGCCCACCGTCCATTACGGAATAATCACTGTGGTAAATAGTGTAGTCCCAGCCGTCCTCACAGGACTGGATAGCAAGATAGCCCTTGCCGCCCAGTTCCCATGTAGCCTGCTCGTCCTGTGTCTGAATTTCGGGGTAGAAGTCTGCATGGTTTCGTTCCATGACCTCGGCAAACTGGCAGATGTGGAACACGTTGCCCAAACCGCCCATGTCAAAGTGGTAATCATCCAGATGTTCCAGCCGTGCCGTAAAGCTGCGCCCATCCGGGTAATCCACCTGTACAACTCCGCCATCGGGAATGCGGTAGAGGTCGTCATAGTGGCTGTTGATGAGACGAATATCCTTCGGTAGCGTTTCAGGCTCCCAGATGCGCCGTCTGCCGATACCAGCTTGCGGGATGTTTTCGAGGATCTTTACGCTTTCCTGTTGGATGGCCTTGCGGTCATCGTCCGAAAGTTCAAACAGATACCAGTTCCGGGCAGCAGGAATGGCGTTCCTGCCATCGGGCGGCAGGTTCTTTTCCGAGATCTGCCCGCTTTCCAGCGGCTCACCAGTTACCTTGTTATAAGTGGAAAAGCCGACCCCTGCACCGTTTTCTCGGAGATGCAGATAGCGTTCATCGTTGATAAGGTAGACCGCTTCTTTTATCTGCTCCATCAGCACCCTCCTTCAAATTCCAGAGAAAACTTGCTGCGGCCATCGGCTTCACAGGACAGCAGCACGGTGGCGTTGTAGGTCTTGCCCTTGGCGCTCTTGCAGTCCTTCAGACGGACCCGACCATCCCGCAGCAGCTTGTCCGCCACATGAGCGTCCAGACGCTTGCCCAGACGCTTGAAGAACGCATTATCCTTCCACAGCACGAAACGGCACTCCCGGTTCTCGCAGAACCAGCCCTTTTCACGCTCTACGACAGGCTTCCCACAGTTCGGACAGACACCAATGATTCTGTTTTTCATAAGCGCATTCGCTCCTTTCCTAGCCTCGGTGGTCGTTACCAGCGAGGAGATCATCTCTTTGATTTCAGTCATAAAAATTTCCGGCTCCATTTCGCTGCGCTCAATGCGCAGCAGCTTCGTTTCCCAATCGGCGGTCATTTCCGGGGATTGGATTTCTTCGGGCATCACCGTAATCAGGGCTTTGCCCTTGTCGGTAGGCAGCAGCACCTTGGTTTTCTTGTTGCCCTTGCGTTCCAGAAAACCCTTCTGCACAAGCTTTTCAATGGTGGCAGCACGGGTAGCTGGGGTGCCGATGCCCTGACGCTCCACGCCCTCCGGCATACTGTCTGCACTGGCGGTTTCCATCGAGTGTAACAGTAAATCTTCCGTAAAATGCTTTGGAGCTGAGGTCTGACCCTCTTTCAGTTCGGCCCCGATAATGCCGCACTCACTCTGCTCCTGCACATCCGGCAGAACAGCAGGTTCTTTTTTCTTGCCCAGCAAATCGCCCAGCATTTTCCGCTCGATAGCTTTCCATCCGTCGGACAGCACCACCTTGCCTTTTGCGGAAAACTCCTCTTCAGCGCAGATGGTGGTGAGCGTAGTTTCTGCATAGCAGTGCGGTTCGCCTACGGCACAGAGCAGCCGTGCAGCAATCAACCGTAGAATATTCCGCTCCCCGGCAGGGAGGGCGGCAAGATCTGCGTTTGCCATGCTTTTCGTAGGCAGCAGCGCATGGTGGTCGGTGACCTTGCTGCCGTTGATGACCTGCTGCACATGGATGGGAAACGACTCTTCCACAGTAAACGCCCTGCCCGTATCTGTCACCAGCCCCGGAAGGGATGCCGCCATATCCTCCGTCAAAAATCGGCTGTCTGTGCGGGGGTAGGTGATGAGTCGTTTTTCGTAAAGACTTTGGGCATAATCCAAGGTCTGCTGTGCCGTAAATCCCAGCAGACGGTTGGCATCCCGCTGCAATGCGGTAAGGTCATAGAGTTGCGGCGGGCTTTCGGATTTCTCCTTGCGTTCCATCTTCTGCACCGTAACGCGCCCCTCCTTTCGGCACTTGGAAAGCAGCAGTTCAGCATCCGCTTTCTGTGCAAACCGCTTGCTGGATGCGGTGCCGCCGTCTGCAAGGGTCAGGGCAACCGTGCAGAATTTCTCTGGCACAAAGGCAGCAATGGCGGCTTCTCGTACCACGGTCATGGCAAGCACCGGGGTCATAACACGCCCTACCGCCAGCGGTTGACCGTACAGGCATGAAAAAAGCCGGGACGCATTGATGCCGACCATCCAGTCGGCACGTTCCCGGCAGAGTGCTGCATTGTACAGCGCATCGTATTCAGTTGACGGTTTGAGATGGGCAAAGCCCTCCCAGATGGCAGATTCCTCCATGCTGGACAGCCACAGACGGGAAAAGGGCTTTTTGCACCCAGCCTGCTGGTACACCAAGCGGAAGATCAGTTCTCCCTCGCGCCCTGCGTCCGTAGCGCAGATTACACTGTCCACATCCGGGCGGTGCATCAGCTTTTGCAGGATGCCAAACTGCTTTTTGGTACTGGCAGACACCAGATACTGCCACTTCTGCGGTAGGATGGGCAAATCTGCAATGCTCCACTTGACGTATTTGGCATCGTAGACATTAGGCGGAGCCAGTTCCACCAGATGACCAACGCACCAGCTGACGAGATAGCCGTTGCCCTCCCAATAACCATCCTGTCGATTGGTCGCACCGAGGACCTTTGCGTAAGCTGCCCCGACAGAGGGCTTTTCCGCCACTACCAAGCAATAAGACAATAAGCATCAACTCCTTTTTATAAATGGTGTCATCTTGTAAAAAAGATTGGATTATGGTACTATGTTCTTGAAAGAAGAAAGAAAGCGGGTGAACCAATGTCTGAAAACAAAACACAGCAAGAACTGGATTTTGAACGTAAACACGAGCAGGATTTACAACGTCTGAGAGGCCTGCGCCTGATTGATGACGATTTCATGGCGGCGGTTTTTGAAGACCCTGCTTGTGCAGAATTTTTGCTTCAAATCATTCTCAAACGAGCGGATTTGAAGGTTCGTGAAGTGCATGGTCAGTACAGTATCAAGAATTTGCAGGGACGCTCCGTTCGTCTGGATATTCTGGCTGTTGATGAGCAGAATCGGGCATATAATATCGAGGTGCAACGCAGTGACCGTGGGGCAAGCGAAAAACGCGCCCGCTACAACAGCAGCCTGCTGGATGCAAACCTCACTCATTCTGGCAGCAATTATGATGCCTTGAACGAAACATATATTATCTTCATCACGGAGAACGATGTGTTAAAGGCTGGATTGCCGATTTACCACATTCATCGTATGGTAGAAGAAACCGGTGCAGTTTTCAACGACCAGTCACATATCATCTATGTGAACTCTCAAATCAAGGATGAAACTGCCCTCGGAAAACTGATGCATGACTTTTTCTGTACCGATGCAAAAGATATGTTCTATCCGGTGCTTGCAAATCGGGTACAATACTTTAAGCACGATGCGAAGGGAGTGGCAACTATGTGCAGAGCAATGGAAGAAATGCGTAAGGATGAACGAATCGAGTGTGCTTTGGAGATGCTCGCAGATGGAATGCCTTATGAAAAGGTGGCAAAGTATTCTAAATTGTCTATTGAAGAAGTCAAAGAACTTGCCAGCAAGAAATCTGCCTGATAAAATAAAATACTGTTATGTGCCGAGTAATGGAAGAAATGCGTGGAGATGAACAAATCGAGTGCGCTCTCGCCGATGGGGTGCTTTGTGAAAAGGCGGCAAGGTATTCTAAAATGCCTTTTGGTAAGACATTTTATATGATGCATTTGATAATATAAACGTTCTATGGCAACATAAGATATAATTATCTAGATTTTAGAGCGATTATTTTATGTGAAGAAAGCGACGAATGTATTACTCTATTAGCAGACAGACACTCATTTATGTGAGTGTAGGGTGGGTGCCATGATGCATTGACTTACGGTTGTTGTTCACTTCGGGTAGGCGTCAGTTCGTCTATTTGATTCTCTGTTTTGAATGCTGAGTTCCTATTTGAATCCACAGTGACAAATAGGAGGTCTAGTATGAACATCGTAAACATTATCTCTTTCTTATGCGGTTTATTTGGCGTGTTTGCATTTTTCTTTGATCACAGTGATTTGAAAATCACTTTGGGATGGAAGGCATTATGCATTGTTATTCTCGTCATTTTTATCGTAATTGGGGTGGTTTTCGGGCAAAACAGGCGTTAATGCATCTGGCAAGTGGGTCTTTTCAACTGGATGACTTTCAGTTTGTTTTAATATTAGAATGCGGTTATTGACGTTCACGTTAGTGCGATGATTGAACAGGTTCAGGGAGCCTTTCACATAGATTTCCAGAGCCGTGGCAACATGGTGGGCTTCTTTCTCGTCCTGTTGGAGCAGGGCATTGTACAAGTCCTCAAGGATGGGCATATTCTCCGGGCAGGGGTCCTCAAAATATTTGCGGTAGATCAGATGCACACAGCGGTCGATGACGGTTTTCTCCACCGGCAGCAGCCCTTCTTTGCCGCCCACCACCAGTTCACACAAAGAAAGAATAAAGTCAGCTTTCAGGGAAAGCGGATTATCTTCCTCCGAATAGTTGGCATTGATGTCCATAGGGTTGATGAACTGGGTGCTGTTGGGGCTGATTTTGATGACCTGACCTTTCAGCCGATTCACCAGCGGAGAATACTCTCCCTCAGGATCATTGACAATAATATCATCGTCCGTCACCAGAAAGGCGTTTGCAATTTCACGCTTTGCCGAGAAACTTTTGCCAGAACCGGGAGTGCCGAGAATCAAACCATTGGGGTTTTTCAGCTTCTTCCGGTCCACCATAATCAGGTTGTTGGACAGGGCATTCAGCCCATAGTACAGGCTCTCTTTGCCGGACTGATACAGTTCCTGTGTGGTGAACGGAATGAAGATGGCCGTGCTGCTGGTGGTCAGCCCTCGCTGAATTTCGATCTGACAGTCAGCCAGCGGCAGGCTGCTCATCAGCCCCTGCTCCTGCTGAAAGTCAAGGCGGCACAGGTTGCAGTTGTGTTTCTGGGCAATGGAACTGGCCTGAAAAACATTGTTCTCCAGTTCCTGCTCCGTGCGCCCAGTGTTCAGCACCAGAAAGGTGACAAGGAACATTCTCTCGTTCTGGCTCTGCAATTCCTTCAAAAGTGCCTTGGCATCTCTGCCGTAGGTTTTCAAATCCGACGGAAGAATGTCGATATCATAACCGGAACGGATGGCTTTTTTCTGTTCCTCAATGGTACTACGGTCCAGTTCGGTGATGGTGCGCTTGACGGTTTTGATGGCACGGTTCTGGTCAACAGACTGGATGTGCATGGTGACGATCTGGGACGAATCCATGTCCAGAAAATCCTTCAAAAGTTGGTCGCTGATGTCGGATGCCATGATGCTCAGAAAGCTGGCAGCGCAAAAGATGCCGCCCATCTGGAAGGTGCGGCTGTTCTTGAAGGCAAAGGCGGTGGGCGCAATGGCATCCTTCACCGAAAGCCCGCTTTTCACAAGGTCTTTCCAGTCGAAATGAGACTTGCTGGCACCGTCCATATTGAACATATCGTGCATGAGCTTCAGCCGCTGGGCACCGTTCAGGGGCTTTGCCTGCACCCCCAGTCGGTGAAAGTTGTTCAGCAGGTCATTCTGGATGTGGTCCAGCCGGGGCTTGACCTGCGCCATGCTTTCGCCCTCCACGCCAAAGGTGATGAATTTGGTCTTGGTCAGACCATTATTGCCCTTGGCAAGCTGCTGGCGCAGCATCTGGGAATACTCCGCACGCACATCATCGAAACCGTCCTTCTGGAACGGAATGCGGATGCTCTTTTCAAACTCGGTGCTGTCGGTTGCCATGTTCACAAAGGACAGTTCAAATTTGATGCTGGAATCAAAGAAGTTCAGAAAACTGCACCATTCCTCAAAAATCGCAGTCCTATCCTCCTGCTGGGCGAGCTGGTAATTGATGTCCTGATACTGGATGGTGCGGGTGTAGTAGTTGGGCTTCACCCGGCAGGTGCCATCCTCAAACATCCGCTGCATGGGGATGGACTGCTGGGCGGTCCGGGGAACAGCAGGCTTTGCGTTCTGCCTGCGCTTCTGCGCAGACTGCGGCTTGTTGTGCTTACCGGTTTTTTTCCAAAACGGGATCATGGGTCATGCCTCCCTTCATCAAAATCGCATAGTAGTTGTTGGTCTTGTAGGGGCGAATCTTCGGGCGGAGAAACCGGGACTGCACATAGTACGACAGCAGCTTTTCCATGGGCTGACCGTTCTTTTCGTACATTCCAAGGAAGAACGCCGGCAGCATCACCGCCATCATGCCGAGGGTGGCGGCAGTGTTGCCGCCGGAATCTCGGAGAACAAAAAACAGCGGCACTCCAATGAGAGCCGCTGTGCCAAAGCAGACAAGCTGCCGTTTGGTCAGGTTGAATGCGACCTTCGATTTTACTTTCGTCAGGTCACGGGGAACGGAAATATACGCAGCCAAGTAAGCACCTCCTTTAGTGCGCTCCGAGGACGGATTTCGTCACGGAGCTGGTCTTGAACAGGCTGAAACAAAGCAGAACGGTATAGCCCACAATGCTCCAAATGGAGTTGATGGCATCCCCGGAAATTGCCACGCTCTGGATCAGCACGGCATAAATTGCCACGCAGATGAGGATGAGAAAGCCTTGAAAGCCCAGCGCAAACAGGCATTTCAGGTAGTTCTGCCCCATGTGCGACTGCTCGTGGTTGCCCCATGTTGCCATGGGGATGGGCGCAAGGCTTACCATGCAGTAGATTTCAATCATACGCCCGTAGACGATCACAAAAATGATGATGCTCAAGATCCGCATAGTGATGCCGATGAAGAAACTTTGCAGGAATAGCCCGAACAGGGGGCCTACGTCCATCTGCATCAGGCTGGCTTCCAACATCGACAGGCCAATGTCGTTGACACGGGTGTTTCCGGCAATGATGCCGCTGGAATCGGACACTACCTTCTGGGTGATGTCGAACACCGCCATCACAATATCGAAGGTGTTGCTGATGAGCCACACCGAAACAGCGGTCTTAAAAATCCAGCGCATGATGAGGGCAGGCTCAAACTGCGCCATGTTGTTGTGCTGGGTGATCATCTCTATCAACTCGTAACAGGCGATGAAGGTCAGGATGATGCCTGCAATGGGCAGCACCACATTCCGAGAAAGAGCTTCGATCATCGCAAAAACGCGCGGCTCAAAGCTGGAGGGTTTGGTGCCCACCTGCTGTGCGATGTTGCCGACCTGCGTGTTCACATCGTCGAACAGACCGGAAAGGTTTGACATAATGCCTGCCGTCAGGATGCCTTTGATCCAATCGGCAATGGCTTTGAGAACGGTTTCCATTCAGCATTCACCGTCCTTAGCTGAAGTGGTTGATGAGGGTCTTGAGCAGGTTCAGAAGAAAAATAATGTGGGTCAAAAACTGCATAGAAAACACTCCCTTTCAGTTATCAGGTGGATATTCGATGCAATGCGCTCCTTATTATAAAGGGCTGTTATCCACAGCAGAGATGGAGCGATTGCGTATGTACAGGCGGGAAACCCCGCCTGCGGCTCTTAGCCGAACAGACCAGACAGCAGAGGAATGAGGGTGATGCCCACCAGAGCGACACCGCCGCCAGCCATGAGCTGTTTCATACCCAAATAGGTGTAGGAAAACGGCTCGATGGCGGGCGGCGGCGTGTCAAGAAATATCTATGGAGTTTTTAAGAACCGCCCCGGCGGGGGCAGGTCAGGCCGTGACCTGCTCCACCTCCGGGATGGGTTTGAGATTGAAATGAATTTCGATAGAAATGTGTCTTGTCTTTTCGCTGTCTATGCTCTCATGGACAACGATTTCTTTAATCAGGCGGTTAAGGGTGGCGGCGTCCAGTTCCGTGATGTCGGCGTATTCCTGAATGGCTTCTACCCACTGGCGGGCGTCACACGCAAGCCGGATTTCATCGGCCAGCTTCTTCCGGCCTTCCTCAACCTTTGCTTTCAACTCGGCCTGTTCCGCCTGCGTCTTTTCCATCAGCAGATTGAAGTTCGCTTCGCTGATACGCCCGGCAACCATATCCTCATACAGCCGCAGCACCATCTTTTCCAGAACGTCAATCCGTTCCTCGTCTTTGGTTAGGGAACGCTCCAACGCTTCCCGCTGGCCTTTCTGCTCGGCTTCGCAGGTGTCGGTCAGCTTCCCGGCAACGGCTTCCCCGTCCATCAGGGCGGCTCTGGCGCACTCCCGGATTTTGTTCAGCACAAGGCTGTAAAGGGTGTCGTACTCAACCCGGTGCTGGGTACAGTGCTGTTTCCCGTAGGCGTTGTAGGTCTTACAGGAATAAATCTGCTTCGGGTGCTTGTCGTTGGTGTAGCGGATCGTCAGCGACTTCCCGCACTCGCCGCACTTGATAAGCCCCGCAAACAGGCTGATTTCCCCGGTCTGGCGGGGGCGCTGCCGGGATTTCAGCTTGCGCTGCACGATGTCAAAGGTCTTGCGGTCAACAAGCGGCTCATGCTGGTTCTCCACTACAATCCAGTCCTCCGGCTTCTTCTCCCCGATGGTGCCGATTTTGAAGCGGTATTCCTTCTTCTGGGAAGCGATAGCGCCGGTGTAGACGGGGTTCATCAGGATGTCCTTAATCACGGAGAAGTCCCACATATACCGCCCGTTGACCGGGTCTTTCTTTTCCCACTTGGTTGACACGTTCCGAAAGCCCCGCACCCGGTTCCAGTAGGTCGGGCATGGGATTTTTTCTTCTTCCAGCCTGCGCCGGATGTAGTTGGGGCCGTGTCCTTCCAGCGCCCACGCAAACAGACGCCGGACAATGGGAGCCGTTTCCTCATCAATCAGCAGATGGTTTTTGTCCTCCGGGTCTTTCCGATACCCGAAAGGGGCAAGGCAGCCGGTAAACTGGCCTTTCTGCGCTTTCAGCAGATAAGAGGAATGAACCTTCTTGGAAATGTCCTTGCTGTACATCTCGTTGAGGATGTTCTTGAACGGCGCTATGTCGTTGTTGTCCCGCATGGTGTCGATACCGTCATTCATGGCGATATACCTCACGCCGTGGCGGGGGAAGAAATCTTCAATCAGGAAGCCGGTCTGCAAGTAATTCCTACCCAGTCTGGACAGGTCTTCTTGTGTCAAGTAGGGACTAAAAAAATTTTGAGAATTTACAAGCCGTTCATAGGTGGACAACCACCCGTGAACGGCTTGCGTTTTCTCTACGCTCTTGTGCCGTTCTTTGTGCGACGCTTCTTATACGCCGCCGCAAATGCCTCCAACATCGGAGTGACCGGAAGCTCGTTGTCAGGCTTGGACAGATACTCGAACCGGATGCCGTTCTCCCGGAACTTTCGCTCAAACCTCATGAAAGAGGAAGTGTCCCGGCTGATTCGCGAGGTGTCGCGGGTGAGGATCGTACCGATGTCCTGACGCTTGGCTTCGTTCAGCAGGAAGTTCATGATACCTTCCGTATGGACGCCGGAGATGCCGTCTGCCGCCACAGCAGCAGCCACCTCATAGCCTTTGTCCTTCGCATAGCGTTCCAGCTCTTCCCGCTGGTCTGCTGCCGCAAGCTGATCCGCACAGGCAACGCGGATATAAAGAAATACTTTCATTTGGCTTCTCCTTCTGATGTAGTGAGGAAGTCCTTGAACTTCCAGACGATTTCTATGTTGTCAAGATCGTAAATGTAGACCGCAGAAATGAATGCGTGGGTCAGCTCATAGGTCAGAGCTTTGCAGTCGGCGTACTGTTCGCAGACCGCATCCAGCTTTTCATCTGAACAGGCGGTCTCGGAGTCAAGCTCCTTCATCCGCTCGTGACTGCGCTGGATTGCTCCATCGTTTTCAGCAATCTTCACATCCGCTGCCGCCTTCTGCTGAATGTACGCCTCCTTCGTGATGCTTCCGGCTGCATACTTCTCGTAGAGCCTCAGCTTGGACGCCTTGTGCTGCTCGTTCTGCTTTTGCAGAGTGCGGATTTTATCAGCACATTCCTTGATGGCAGATTTTCGCAGATCACCGACTTCGCGGTTCTGTATTGCTTCCTTCTGTGCCAAAGCAAGAAACTGAGTAAGGGCATGGAAGACAACCTTCTCAATATCCATTTCCGGAAAGCTCCTGCCAACCGGACAGTCTGTGTTTCCGTTGTTGACCGAGTGAATGCACTGGAAGTATCGAATGCCAGCCTTGTTCTTTCGGCGTGTCATAGCACGTTTACAGTTACCGCAGCGGACGAGTCCCTTGAGCGGATAGTCATGCTGCTTGCGCGTGGGATTCCGTCCTCCGCCTCGAATGACCTTCTGAGCAAGCTCAAAGTCTTCCTTGCTGATAATAGCTTCATGCGTTCCTTCTACGATAATCGGCTCATTGACAACACGCTTTTTTGAGCCGACACCGCAGGACTTCATTTTGCGGCTGACCAGTGTTCCGGTGTAAACAAGGTTTTTGAGGATGTTATAGACCATCACGGTTTCCCAACTGATTTTCTCGCTCATGTTACTGAACTTCTTCTTGTCGGGATGCTTGCTCTTGAAGTATTGCCCCGGCGTCGGGATGCCTTCATCATTCAGGCTGCGGGCGATCTGAGAGGTGTTGCTGCCTTCCAGCGCCTCGCGGAAAATACGACGGATCACATCAGCCGCCTCCGGGTCTACGGCAAGTTTGTTCCGAATGGTGGGATGCAGGACGTAGCCGTATGGGGCGTAGCCACCGACATACTTGCCCTGCTTCATCATCTGGATTTTTGCCGATGTGGTCTTTACGGAAAGGTCTTTGCTGTATGCGGCGTAGATGATGCTGCGCATAACCACTTCCAGACCGCCCGTTGTGCCTTTGTAATCGTCGCTGTCATAGCCGTCGTTGATGGAAATAAAGCGGACGCCCATGAATGGAAAAGTGCATTCCAGATAGTTTCCCGTTTCAATGTAGTCACGAGAAAAGCGGGAAAAGTCTTTGACGCAGATCAGATCGATTTCGCCGCGCTTGACCTTCTCCATCATCTGCGTGAACTGAGGACGGTGAAAGTTCGTGCCGGTATAACCGTCATCCGCAAACTCAGACCGCTGACAGTGAGACAACTCCGGATGATTGTCGAGAAAGCGATTGATGAGCATACGCTGGTTGCCGATGCTGTCACTTTCCGCCTTGCTGCCATAGCCGGTATCTTCATCAGCCATTGAGAGGCGGATGTAGATGCCGATGTTGTATTCCTTGCTCATTTACATCGCCTCCTGTACTTCCTTGATACTCTGAACGGTCAGAGCGTAAATATCGCCGTATTTCATGACCAGCTCGATTGAGCCGTCCTCATGGACTTTCACAAGCTCTACGGACTCGTCAACTAACTCCTGAGAGAGCATCGTTGCACCGCTGACGGATTTCATCAGCGTGAGCCACTTGTTGTCCTCGGACATTGCCTCGGCAAACTTTACCTTCCGCTGAACCGCTTCATCCAACCGCCGGGAAAGGTTAGCATACTGCTCATCGTAGGCTTTCTTGGCAAAGACGTATTCCTCTTCATCGAGAATGCCTTCTGTGAAGTCCTCATAGAGCCGAGTACGCTTCTTGGAGATGCCGCTGAGTTTCAGATTCAGGCTTGTGATGAGCGCATTCTGCTGATCGCGGATGCTGCGTTCGCCTTCACTGTTTCTCAGTTTGGCAAGCAGCTTGTCGTAATTGAGAGCCGCCTTGACTTGAAGCTGGATCGCCGCAAGCACATCGGCTTCGAGCTTATCCTGCCGCGTATAGTGCAGCGTACAGAGGTTGCCGCGCTTGACGGATGAACTGCACTCATAGAAGGCGTACCATGCGCCGTCCTTGCGCTTGTCAACGCGCTTGCGATGGAAGTAGAGCTTTTTGCCGCAGTCTGCGCAGACGATTTTGTCTTCAAAGAGATTGATCAGCGTAGCGCGGATTTCTTCCGTGCGCTCCATCTTCTCAACCCTTGTCCTTGCAGCAGCGTTCCGCATTTCTCGTACCTTCTGGAAGTCCTCACGGGAGATAATCGCCTCGTGAGTATTGGGAAAAACAATCCATTCCTCACGGTCAATGTGCTGATTCTTGACGCCCTTGTAGATGGCGTTCAGCGTCCGTCCGAGAACGGTATCTCCGACGTAATGGGGATTATCCAGAATGGTAGTCAGTGAAGATTTGTTCCAAATCTTCTTTGCCGTAGCATTGCCTGTGCGGACGCCGACCTGATACTTCTGAAACTCCGGATTGGGCGCGTTCATTGCATCAAGCCGGTCTGCAATCGCAGGAAGAGACAGCCCTTCAATCTTCCATTGGAAAATCTTCCGGACAATCGGTGCGGTTTCCTCATCGAAGACCATATTGCTGTGTTCTTCATCCCAGCGATAACCATACGGGAGATTGCGCTTCTTGAACTCTCCACTTTCCATCTGTGCCTTGAGCGCAGTAGAAACCTTGCGGGAGATGTCCTTCGAGTAGAGGGTGTTGATCATGTTTTGTAGAGGGATGATGAGACTTTCGCCGGAGCCGTCCGCATCAAAGTTATCGTAGTTTTCCTTGATGGCGATAAACCGAAGCCCGATCTGCGGAAAGACCCGTTCCAGATAGGTTCCTGCCTCGATGTAGTCACGCCCGAACCGGCTGAGATCACGAACCACAAGGCACTTGATCCTGCCGGTGCGGATGTCGTTCATCAGACGGTTGAACTCCGGTCTATCAAAAACCGTACCCGTTCGTCCGTTGTCCACATAGGTATCTATCAGATTCAGGTAGGGACGCTCTGCAATGTAGGACTTGCAAATCTCAATCTGATTTGCGATGACATCCACCTTTTCAGACTTGCCGCTGTTTTCAACGGAAAGACGGGCATAGATGGCTGTTGAGAAGACCTCGGAAGAGACAGATTCGATAACCGGCTCTTCGACTGCAATTTGTTTTCTGCTTTTTCTTGCCATTTGCTCATCCCTCCTTTATACGGCAATATCCAGTTCATCGGCATAGCCGAGAACGTATTCAAGCGTCTGCTGGTATTCGTCCCTGTATTTGAAGACAATTTCGATTGCATGGTTTTCGTGAATCAGAATGCGGTCAACAAGGGACATCAGCACACGGCGGTTCAGCTCTTCGACGTTTTCATACTGCTTGAAAAGCGTTACCCAGTTTCGTTCGGTTGTGCCGGTTGTCACCGTCTGCTTCATTTCTTTTTTGACCCGCAGAAGCGCGTCCTGCTTGTTCTCAATGGTTTTGGTGTAGCTGTTGCGGAACTCAAAGTATTCCGATTTATCAATGACGCCGCCGATGAAGTTCTCGTAAAGCCCCAGCTTGAGCTTTTGATACCGCTCAATCTCTTCCTCGATTTTTGCAATCTGGGCTTCGCAATTGAAAGCCTTACGGCTCTGAGACGGAAGCCGCTCTATCATCGCAAGCGCGTGTTCCAGATTGATGACAAGCTCGATCTGGTCATGAATAGCACGGAAGACCTTCTCTTCAACCTCTTTTGCGGCGATGCTGTGCGGGCTGCACGTCCGGCTGTGCTTATTGGTGGAGCAGACGTAGTAGATATACTTTTTTGTCTTCGACGGGACGGTCTTGCGGATCATTGGCTGCTGACAGTCTCCGCAGAACAGGAAGCCGGAAAACAGATGCGCCTCGTCCTGATCGGGTGAACAGCGCATATCTCTCTGCATCATGACCTTGACCGCCATGAAGTCCTCGTAGGAGACAAGAGCTTCATGCGCATTTTCAACCTTGACCCATTCGGATTCATCCTTGCTTTTCACGACGCGGACTTTGTAGTTGGGAGTGCCGCGCTTGCCCTGAGCCAGAACGCCGATATAAACCTCGTTGGTGAGAATACGCTGGACGGCTTTGTATGTCCATTTTGCGGTATCGCCGGTTTTGAAGACGGTATCAAACTTCACACCGGCGGAATGCTTGTATTCCATTGGGGACAGGACGCCCATCTGGTTCAGACGCTTTGCAATGCGCCCAATGGAGAAGCCGTCCTTGTACATGGAAAAGATCATCTGCACATATTCGCTGACCGCTTCATCCACGATGAGCTGGTTTTTGTTCTCCGGCGATTTCATGTAGCCGTAAGGTGCGAACGAGCCGACAAACTCACCGCTCTTCTGCTTGACTTCCAGACTGCTTCGGATTTTCATGGAGATGTCCTTGCAGTAAGAATCGTTAATCAGGTTTTTGAACGGGATAACAAAGGAGTCGGACTGCGGATCACCGGTCAGACTGTCATACGCATCATTGATTGCGATGAAGCGTATGCCGAGCTGCGGGAATATCTTCTCAATGTAACGTCCGCCGTCGATGTAGTTTCTTGAGAAGCGGCTGAGATCCTTGACCACAATGCAGTCAAGCGCACCCTTGCGGATTGCCTCTTCCAGCTTTTTGAACTGAGGACGATTGAAGGAAACGCCGCTGTAACCGTCATCCACAAACGGCTCACAGACAAGCTCCAAATCCTCATGTCTTGCGATATAGTCCTCGCAGATGGCTCTCTGGCTGGCGATGGAGTTGCTTTCTACTTTGTCTCCATCCTCACGGGACAGACGGCAGTAGATCGCCGTGCGGTAAACCTTGTCTGGCATAAAAATAACCTCCGTTTTTCTGTTTGGTGTGGTACATCAAATCAGAAAGACGAAGGCTTGCTTCAACTCTTATGAAGAGGAACACGAAAACGCCACATGACCATCAAGGCAAGCGGCTTAATCCGTATTCTTCTTTTTTTGACCGATTTCATTATACCACAGGCTCAATCGCTTGTCCATAGAACCGGGTGAAAAGATTCAGACTGTTCATAAATCAAAGACCTCTCAGATAGTGTTCCAGACAATCTTCCATTGTCGTGTCCGTCTCGGCGAAGCTGATCTTCACCACTGTCTTCCCGTCCAGATAACAGTAGGGATTTCTGATCTGCTTGATGAACTCCCTCAGCCTGTCCTCTCGCGGTGCCGCAGGATCAAGCCGGATGCTGCTTCTCTGAACGAGTGTGCTACGGTCAACCGTTTTCGGGCTGACGTTTTTCATTGTTTCAATGCCCATCATATTCTAAGCACCTCCTGTTTCGTGGAATTATTCAGGACAAAAGGATATGGCAGAGCATCTTGTGAAGACACTCTGCCACATAGTTTTCATCCTGAAACTATATAGTAAGTTTCTTTTGGGTTTGTTTCATTGTCCGGCATATTTGCAGCTCGCGCCCCTGCCAGAAGAACTTTGCAGTTCCGGGAATGCTGCGGACTACCAATGGTCAATCGGTATCATGGGACTCTCACCCCTCCGAGGATCGCTCCGAGCCGCCCCTTCAAAGAAAAGACGGAAGTATCATTATACCCGGCATCTGCATCGTCGCAAGCAGCCGCACCACACGACTGTTATAGCTCTCCGGTGGTCGCTCACTCCCTTTCGGGAGGTCTTGGCGTCGGAAGCTGTGTTGCTTCGCAGAAGCGGAAAGATCCGCAGCACTGAACTATTCAGTTTTCAAGGAACAGTGAAGTGGTCTGATTGACCCTTTCACTTTACAACGGACATCTTTTTGCCGTTTGTTGAGTACCGCTCAAAAAAATTTTTGAAATTTTTTCTGCACCGCTGCTTTGAGGTCAAATGCAGCTCTGATGCCGATGCCTTTCCTTCGGGCAAACTCTCGAAGAGTCAGTCCTTCACGGGTCATCGCAAGATACAATTCGCGCTGCTTCTCGGTCAGAATGGAAAGAAGCTCCTTCTCTTTGAGGGCGGTGATCAGTTCCTCCATGCAGTCGCGGGAGTCTGCCAGCCATGCAGCGGACTTCACATCGTCCTCCGGCATAGCGTCGAGAGACAGTACAGAATCAGAAGACTTTTCTGCACTGTCCTCATCCTCGGAGGTGCTGTCAGAGCCATACGAGCGCCTGATCCGCTTTTCCTCTGCGCGAAGGATTCTCATAACCTTGCGGTCAACCTCGGAAACTTCGCCGGTTCGTTTCACGCGCACCATGCACTTGCCGTCCTCTGTAGTCCAGAGGTCGTAATCGAACGCGATAGGGGTCTTAGGGATTTTCATTGTTCATCCTTTCCGCTGCGCGGGAGCAGCGGGAAGGGTGAAGACAGAAAAAGAGCCGCATGACGGTGAGGTTTGAATCCCATGCCGATAAAACAGAGTAATTACACTCTGTCTCATGCGGCATTAGGATGACTTCACCTATCAGGCGGCTCCACAGCTCAGCTATGACATATATTTTATTTTAGAACAGAGGCTTGTCCTCCGGTTCTTACTTGGTACGCGGGCGCAGTCTTCTCATGTTCAGCACATCAAAGACTGTGATCCGCCCGCATTTCTTGCACTTGGATTCTACATGACCCCTCGTGTCCTCGTAGACAGCAATGGCATTATGCTGACAATAGGGACATTTCAGGTATCGGGGCTTCTGCTGGGAAATGGCAACTCTTGCCCTGCGGATTTTTTCGATCAGCTCCGGCGTCGGTTCCTGAACCCGAATAGATGCTCTCTTCATTACCACACCTCCAATGGGTCAACATACTCACTGAATGGACGATCTACCATGTAGCCGAGCTGACGAAGACGGATAGACGCCGTTGTCTTGGAGACACCGAACAACCGGCAGAAAAGGCGCAGCGTTAAGTGATCACCATACGAATACCTCCCCTCGTAATTGATCAGCGGCGTTTCTGCAAACCGACGCATTGCCAGGTCAACCTCTTTTTGAGGAAGCAGGATCGCCGCGCCCAAGACATTTGCTTGCCACTCGTTCCAGTCCTCGCGGGTTTTCAGCTCTCGCGGCGTATAGGCTGTCCGTGCGGAATATTTCATTTCGCAGGACGCCTTTACCTCTTCCGATTCCAGTTGGAAGAGAATCTGATGGGCGCACTCGTGGGCAAGGGTAAATCTGCGCTTGGCGCAGAGCCGCTGCACGTTGCCGGATCGAATGAAGCTCTCGTCCAAGATGACCTGATTACGCTTCAAAGCCAGTGTGCGCGTAATACCAAGTTCCGTGATCTTGTACTCAGTGTCGGCATAGGCAGTGACACCGCAGATGCTTCCGTCCGGCGAGAGACGGGCGAATGATACGCGAAGACCGAGATAGTTCTTTGCAAACTGATCAATGGGTGTTGGCAAAGCTGATCGGTCGGGCTTGTCCGCCTCATCCCCGAAAAAGAATCGGTTGAAGTCCTTCGTTGTTGAGGCTGCAATTTCTTCAAGTTGGCGCTGGGATAAAATCATGAGCAGTTGTCCTCCTTTGCTTCGACGAACCACTTGTCTCCTTCGTGGAAAAGAAATGACTCCTTTCCGCGAATCTGAACTGTGTAACGGATGCCTCCGCCCCCAACCTTTTTGGATGTGGCGCGGCATTTGTATAGAATCTGGTCGATTTGAAAGATTACACCGTTGTCCCACCAGATAAGGCGAGGGAGGATTGCCCCCTCCTTGTCCACATCCAGCGTAACCGGGACGTATGCTTTTCTGTACTGTGTAGCCATTTCTGTTTTTCTCACTCCTGTTCCCTCATACCGGTGTATGCCGGTACGGATGATCTTCGGCAGCATAAATGCCTGTCCATTTGAACTGCTCAAAAGATGTAACTTTTTCGTGTACAACTACTCATGCCCCTTGACAGGATGAGCAATTCAGGATATACTATGAGTAGTTGGATTGCTCAGTCATTATTATACGCACTTCAAGTGCCTTTGTCAATAGACTTGCGCAATTTGATGTCGCAAACTTTTTGTGAACAGGAGTGATTACCAAAATGACGTTTGGAGAGAAATTCAAGGCTGAACGGGAGAAGCGGAAGCTGACCCAGCAGGAAGTAGCCGATGCACTGGGGATCAACAGGCGTATGATTACCCGGTACGAGAACGGCATTTCCTTTCCCCGTACCAAGGACGCTTACAGAAAAATCGCGGAATACTTCAAGGTGGATGTGAACTATCTGCTGACCGAGGACGAAGAGTTTGTGGTTCAGGCATCCGAGCAGTACGGCTCCCGTGGCATGAAACAGGCAAAGGACCTGATTGAAGGGATGTCCGGCTTGTTTGCGGGCGGTACGCTGTCTGAGCAGGACAAGGATGCGGTGATGAAGGCGTTGCAGGATATATATTGGGAATCCAAAGCCCGGAATGTTGAGAAATACACGCCGAAGAAATACAAGAAGACCGGTACGGACGCAGAGGAATAACTGTCTGCGTCTCGGTTTCTTGACGGATTTACTTTGACTGTTTTCAACATGAAAGGGGTGAAGGTCCCGTGATAATTCGCTCCGAGGAAATATACAAAAAGGCGAACAGCATTGTCAAAAGCTGTGGAACAAGAGATACCTTGAAGATTGCCCGTGAGCTGGGCATTCATCTCCATTTTCTTGACAATCTGAACGATCTGCTCGGAATGTACACCTACCGCCATAAAGAGCGGCATATTCTTCTGAACTCCAACATGGAGTATCTGATCATGCAAATGGTTTGCGGTCACGAGATCGGGCATGATACCTTTCACCGTGAGCTTGCCAAAGGAAACGAACCGCTCCCGGAGTTCGTGCTGTTCGATATGCGCACAAAACACGAATATGAGGCGAATGCGTTTGCCTCACACATGATCATTGACGATGATGAGCTGATTGACCTGATGAAGCAGGACTACGATGTGGTGCAGCTCTCGGCTGCAATGGGAACAAACATCAACCTGATGCTGATCAAGCTCAACGAGCTGAACCGCATGGGCTGGCAGCTCAACTTGCCTTATGTACCGCACTCTGACTTCCTGAAAAATGTCAGACCGGAGGGTTGAATGAGGATGAAGGATAGTAATTAGATGAACGATAACGACTATAAAGAAGCCCTTTTCTATGCCGCTTCCATCTTTAACGAACGCTTGGGGGCAGAGTTCAGCGAGGACAACCTTGTGCTGTGCTGCTTTCAGACGGAAAACCAGCAGGAAGTCTTTGAGCAGTTCTGCAAGCAGTATTTCCCTGACCGGCTGGAAGACCGATATACAGAGGACGGCTATTTTGACTTTCACGCCTCTGCATTCGTCGGCACAGGAGACGGCGCGGACGGAATCCTTCTGCGCACAGACATAGCGCGTCATCCGGCAGAGTTGAAACACATTCTTCTGCATGAGCTGGCGCATATCTTCTGCACCCGCAACGAGATTGACGGAGATAATTTCTTTGAGCGATACTGCATGGACGATACCATAAGCCGCGAAGAGGACGGAACCATTAACGCCGGTTATGCAGTCTGGCGGGAACTGATTGCGGAGCTGATTGCATTTGAGCTGGATGACAACTGCGATGTAATTCCGATTCGACGCAAGAAAGACCTACTCAGCTATTACGAAGGAGAACTCCTGACCGGCAACGGAAAAATGGGTGTCAGCATGATTCTCTGTGAGGCAATGACCAGTGCTGAGGGCGAAGCGTCTATGACATGGGACGCTGCCAAAAGCAAGTTTACGCGGTTCAAGCCCTTTGATGATCCACTGTACAGGGACTTGATGGAACTGGTTTTTACACACGTTAGAGAATACTTTATCGTAATCGACCGCGACTTTATCTATGAAATTGGAGTTTTGTATCTGAGCATTGCCGCACAAGCGATGATTGCGTCCCTAAAGAACAGATTTCAGGAAGAATAGGCAGACCGAAAGAGAGAAAGGACGGGCAACGATATGAAATATAAGCTGTTTCGCTCCCCCGGTAATCTGGACAAGGCAGTCCAGAAGCACGAACTGGTTGCCGTGGAGACCGGCAAGAACATTGATGATGTGGCAGACGCGCTTATCCGTGCTGTTCGGGATGATCTTGCGGAAATGCCGGAGTATGCGCACTGCGAAACCGCTGCGTATGCACCGGAGCCGGTTCAGGAGCATCGCCGCGTAAGACGTTATCAGTATGAGATGATGGGTGTTGTTTACCCGCAGTATGCGGAGAAGAATATCCTGATTGATTATGGCGTGATTGAAGAGGCGGAGTAATGTCAAAGAGATATGCCAGACAACTACATAGTGCAGATGGTTTGATTGCAGCCGTCGAACAACACGGCTTTCTGCCCTTCTTTCGGAACGAGATTCACGGCTTCTCCATCGAGGAACTTTGCCCACCTGAGTTATGGTTTGCGGATGATGTAGATGGTCCGTGGGAATGGAAAGGACCGGCTGCGCGGAGCGGCAAATGTCTTTACGGCAAACTTTTCAACAAGAAGGCTGGATTTGTGAGCCGGGAGTGGATTCCGGACTTTGCGAACTTCCGGCGTGACGGCTATGACTTTGACGCCCGTTGGGATGACGGCTTGGCGTCCTACAAGGACAAAGAGCTTTATGAAGCCATAGCCGGTGAAGGCAGGATGCTTTCCAAACGGCTGAAAGAAGCTCTGAACTACCGCAAGGGCGGCAACACCGGTTTTGAGACGTGCATCACGCGGCTGCAAATGCAGAGCTATGTCTGCATCGCGGATTTCGTCTATATGCAGGACAGATATGGAAGACCTTATGGCTGGGGTGTCGCAGAGTATGCGACGCCGGAAGAACTTTTCGGGTACGACCTTATCACATCTGCATATCAGCGAGACCCGCAGGAATCCAAAGAGCGCATGATGCAGCATCTTTCCTCCATCCTGCCGGGTGCGTCTGTACAGCAGCTTACGAAGATATTGAAAGGATAAAACACCATGAGCAAGAAACTTGTAGCATATTTTTCTGCGTCCGGCGTGACCGCAAAGGTTGCCGAGACGCTGGCAGAGGCAATCGGCGCGGACATCTTTGAGATTGAGCCGAAGGTGCCTTATACGGAAGCCGATCTGAACTGGATGGACAAGAAAGCCCGCAGCACGATTGAGATGAACGATCCTGCTTCCCGTCCAGAGATTGCCATAAAGCGGGACAACATGAAGGACTACGACACAATTTTTGTGGGCTTCCCGATCTGGTGGTACGTTGCGCCGACGATTATCAATACGTTCCTTGAGAGCTATGATATGACCGGCAAGACGATCATCCCGTTTGCAACCTCCGGAGGAAGCGACATTGGCAAGACGAACGAACGCCTTGCGCCGAGCTGCAAAGGCGCAAAGCTGATGGACGGCAAGGCTTTCAAGGGCTGCGTCGGGCATCAGGAGCTTGCGGCGCGGGTTGAAGGACTTGGACTTTAAGGGGCAGACAAATCGGAATTTGTGAGGGTAATTATGATAAATTTTTTGAATGATATAAGGAATGCAGAAAATCCAATATCCAATAATAGAAAACTTATAAATACCATAGCGATATTGTTTCTCGGAATAGCTTTGGGAACTTTCTCAAAATATCTGGATTTTCGTCAAACTGAACTTCCAGGTGTGCTTATGGCAATAAATGGAGTCTTAGATATTGGTAATTTTCTTGGGCGTTTTGCAATCTGGATATTGATTGCACTGTGTATTTCTATTTATAGCAATTCTGCAATAAGAGCAAGCATCAATGTTTTTGTATTCTTTGTTGGTATGGTTGCAAGCTACTATTTGTATTCAAACTATATTGCAGGATTTTTCCCAAGAAGTTATGCGATGATTTGGTTTGGATTTACAGCTGTTTCTCCATTATTGGCTTTTGTCTGTTGGTATGCAAAGGGGAAAAGCAAACTGGCATTTATACTATCAGCGCTGATTTTGGCAGTATTGTTCAATATGTGCTTTGTATATGGATGCTGGTATTTTAATGCAAAATCTGTTTTGGAAGTGATAGTCTTTATTATTGGACTTATTGTTTTGAGGAGAGACACATTGAGGAGTTCTGCGCTAATGGGAACGATTAGTATAGTTCTTGCAGTTTTACTTGATATGGTTATTCCATTTCATTTTGGATAAACAACTTCCAGTTTAACGAACAGGAGATGATGAACGCATGAAAATCCTACATGAACTTTCTTGGCTATGGGAAACGCTGGGCATTGCGCTTGTTGCTGCGGCTGTCTGCATGGCTTGCACTGCTCTGATTGGCAAGGCAGCGAAGAAGAAGCTCGACAAAAAGGTGTTGGCAGTCGTAGGGGTAGCGGCATTTGTGGGCGCGATTCTGGCGGTCATTCTGATCGCCCGGACACCGATGCCGCTTTGATAGGACGGAGGATAGAATAATGCCGCTTCAAATTGTCAGGAATGACATCACAAAAATGAAGGTGGACGCCATCGTCAACGCTGCCAACGAGTCGCTGCTGGGTGGCGGCGGTGTGGACGGCTGCATTCATCGTGCTGCAGGACCGGAACTGCTGGCGGAATGTGAAACGCTCCACGGCTGCAAAACCGGGAGCGCAAAAATCACGAAGGGCTACAAGCTGCCCTGCAAATATGTCATTCATGCTGTCGGTCCGCGCTGGTATGACGGGCGGCATGGTGAGCGCGAACTGCTGATCTCCTGCTATCAGACTTCGCTTATGCTGGCGAAGAAATACGGATGCGAGTCGGTTGCGTTCCCGCTGATTTCCTCCGGCATTTTCGGCTATCCGAAGGATCAGGCTCTCAAAGTGGCGATTGACACCATTAGCAGTTTCCTTCTTGAAAACGAAATGACGGTGTACATCGTCATTTTCGACCGCAAAGCCTATCAGATCAGCGGCAAGCTGTTTGCCGACATTGCTTCATACATAGATGACCGCTATGTGGACGAACATACCGATAGTCGTTCCGAGCGGCTGCGCAGGATGAACGCCTTCCGGATGGAAGAACCCATGCCTTGCGAGGCATCCGTTTGTGAAGAGGCAATCGAACAGCTCATGCCTCCCGTCTCTGCGGCGGCTGCCCCCAAAAAGGCGGCAACCCTTGATGACGCGCTGGGACAGATCGACGAGAGTTTTTCCGAGATGCTTCTGCGAAAGATTGATGAGCGCGGCATGACGGACGCGCAGTGCTATAAGAAGGCGAATATTGACCGGAAGCTCTTCTCGAAGATCCGCTCGGACAAGTCTTATAAGCCTTCCAAGCCCACGGTCATTGCGTTTGCCATTGCCCTTGAGCTGCCGCTTGTTGAAATGAAGGATATGCTCATGAAGGCTGGCTTTGCGCTCTCCCACTCCAACAAGTTTGACATCATCGTGGAGTATTTCGTGGAGCATGGGAACTATAATGTCTTTGAGATCAACGAGGCTCTGTTTGCCTTCGACCAAAGTTTAATAGGAGCATAAGGTCTATGGATAAAGTGTTTCAGAAATTTTTGCGAAGTGGTATTGACCTTTCGCCCGTAGGGGTGGAGCGTCGTGAAGATAACAACCCATACTTTTGCACGCCAAAAGGTGCATCTATTTTTGGCTGGGCGGGTGTGGACGGCATCCACTTCTGCTTTGTTCGAGACTTTGGCGGTATGGTATTTTCCGTCAGTCCCATGAACTCGGCTCCGGATTTTGTTCATCCGCTGGCAAACGATTTTGAAGACTTTCTGAGGTTGCTCCTTGCTTGCAGTGATTCGGCAGCGCTGGAACAGGCGTGGATGTGGGATAAAGCCCAGTTTGAAGCCTTTTTGCAGGACAACCCTCCAACGCAGGATCAGCAAAGAACGCTATCAGAGCTTGCTGAGAAAATGAAATTGACGCCTATGGAACAGCCGTGGGTATACATCAAAAAGCTGCAAGCATCTTTTGATTATAGTAAGATCAAGTACACCGAGGACTATTATGATGTTGATATGAACCCAGAAGCAGAACCGACCATGCCTGAGTGGAAGGTCTACTTTGAGGGAAACTTCTGGGGACATTCGGGAAAAGACCATGCCGGAACGGAAATCCGGTTGAATAAGCAATTTGACTGGGCGAGGCATCATTGGGTTATTCCTGCGGCGTATTCTTGCAGCAAGGGACTCGTCATGGACTTTTGTATGCGTACCCCGGAAGAAGACATTCGCAAGTTCATAACTAAATGGGATTTACACCCCGAAAACGACTCCTGCGAATACTTCACGCAGGAGCAGCAAATGCAGATAGATTTAGACAATCCACTTTGCCTTGACTTTATTCCTCGTTTGGAATTGAACGGGAAAACAATGCTGACCTCCCACGGCTGTTCCGTGGTCTTTAATCCATGTTTGCCAGACGGGGTGATCAATGAAGCGGAAGCAAAGTGGGCATTGGAACACTATGATTTGGATACATCCTATGGATGGATGATTTTTCGGGCAGCTTTTCCGTGGACAAGCAAACGCCGTCCTGAAATAAAAGCCCTCTCCCTTACAATGGAGCAGCAGTCGTGTCGTGTCCCGGGACCACATTTCAAGGCACACGCTCCCGGTGATTCGTTTTCTTTCCTCCATCCGGTCAGTGGAAAAAAATACACATTGACTGTACAGGAATTAGAGCAGCAGACAATTTCCGAAAAGCGTTACGGTTCTGACCGCTGGTTTTATCCTACGCATTTTACTGCTATGAGCTATACACTTTCTCCTGAACCTGACAGCGATGTTACGATCTGTGATTGCGCTGAGGGGGACAAGCCTTTGGAAATTGCGCCATGCTCTGACCGCTATGCACCAGAGGCACGAAACGATATTGCTTGTATCGGCATTATCGGCGGAGCGGACGGTCCAATCGCAATCGTGTGTGGAGACAGCTCAAAAGAAAAACTTCATGCAGTTTGTTCCTCTCTACACTTTGAGCCGGTGGAGGGTGATATTGAATGGCGTATCGTATTCAACATTAAAAGCTCCAATGAAATGTCATTAGGGCTGATCTAAGAAGAAAGCGGAGGCAAAGAAGGTGAAACAACACACTTACATCGCAATCGACCTGAAATCCTTCTACGCCTCCGTGGAGTGCCGGGAGCGCGGCTTAGATCCTCTGGACACAAATCTCGTCGTTGCGGATGAGAGCCGGACGGACAAGACCATCTGCCTTGCCGTCACGCCCTCCCTCAAAAGCTACGGCATTTCCGGACGCGGGCGGCTGTTTGAAGTCAAGCAGCGCGTGAAGGAAGCAAATGCCGGACGGCAGCACGACGCACCGGGACGCAGACTGGAAGGCTCGTCGCACTTCTTCTCAGAGCTGCAAGCAGATCCGTCTCTGGCGATTGACTTCATCATCGCGCCGCCTCGGATGGCGTACTACATGGAGTACAGCACCCGCATCTATCAGGTCTACCTCAAGTATATCGCGCCGGAGGACATCGTAGTCTACTCCATCGACGAGGTGTTCATGGACGTGACGGACTACCTGAATACTTACAAGCTCTCGGCACATGACCTCGCCATGAAGATCATCCTCGATGTGCTTGAAACAACCGGCATCACAGCAACCGCAGGAATTGGCACGAACCTCTTTCTCTGCAAAGTGGCAATGGACATTGTAGCGAAGCACATCCCCGCCGACAAAAATGGCGTCCGAATAGCCGAACTGGATGAAATGAAGTTCCGGCGTGAGCTTTGGGCGCACCAGCCTCTCACGGATTTCTGGCGCGTGGGTCGAGGTATTGCCAAGAAACTTGAGCAGAATGGGATGTTCACAATGGGCGATGTTGCCCTCTGTTCAGAGCGGAACGAGGACTTGCTTTACAAGCTGTTCGGCAAGAATGCGGAATTGCTCATCGACCATGCGTGGGGCTGGGAGCCTACGACCATTGAAGCGATCAAGGCATACCGTCCCAGCTCCAACAGCCTCAGTTCCGGTCAGGTATTGCACTGTCCCTATGAGCCGCAGAAGGCGAAGCTGGTTGTCCGGGAAATGACGGACTTGCTTGTGCTGGACTTGGTGGACAAGGGGCTTGTCACCGATCAGATGGTTCTCACAGTTGGCTACGACATTGAGAACCTGACCGATCCTGCACGACGGGCAAAGTATCACGGCGCGGTGGGGAAAGACCCCTACGGTCGGGAGATTCCCAAACAGGCGCACGGCTCTATTAACCTCGACGGTCACACATCCTCTACCCGCAAAATAATGTGTGCTGTGTCAGAGCTGTTTGACCGGATCGTGGACAAGAATCTGCTTGTCCGCCGTATGTATGTTGTAGCAAATCATGTCCTGCCGGAAGCGGACGCGCCGAAGAAAAATGACGGTGCTGTCCAGCTTGACCTTTTCACTGACTATGCTGCCGAAGAGGAAAAACAGAAAGCCGAGGACGCCGCCTTGGAACGTGAGCGGAAAATACAAGCCGCCACGCTTGCAATCAAAAAGAAGTACGGAAAGAACGCCATCCTCAAGGCGATGAATCTTGAAGAAGGCGCAACCGCGAAAGACCGCAATGCGCAGATTGGAGGGCATAAGGCGTGAACGGAAAATACGACGAGATCATGGGACTTCCTCATCACGTTTCCAAAACGCGACCACAAATGCCGATGTCAGATCGTGCAGCGCAGTTTGCACCCTTTGCCGCCCTCACCGGCTATGATTCTGCAATCAAGGAAACCGGACGTCTGACCGACGAAAGGATTGAGCTTGATGAGGGAGCCTTGACCGCTTTGAACATGAGGTATCAGCTTCTCATGGATGCCCTTGATGAAGAGCCGGAGGTTGAAATAACCTACTTCAAACCTGATGAGCGCAAAGCTGGCGGTGCGTATGTAACTGCAACCGGCGCAGTCATAAAGGTTGATGACTTTGAGCGCCTAATTACCATGCAGGACGGCACGAAGATTCCGATGGATGACATCCTAAGCATTGACGGAGAGCTGTTCTTATCCTTAGAATAATGTCGCTTGCCATGCGACCAAATGAAGTGAATACCGAAGTACAATATGACTGTAAGGTGAGACACCAAGCAGTCATTTTTTTATATACGGAGGTACAAAACATGAGAAAGAACATGACGGAGATCGTATTCATCCTTGATCGCAGCGGCTCTATGAGCGGACTGGAAAAAGACACCATCGGAGGATTCAACTCCATGATTGAAAAGCAGAAAAAAGAGAATGGCGAGGCATTGATCTCTACCGTTCTCTTTGACAACGTGAGCGAGGTTATCCATGACCGTGTGCCGGTTCAGAAGGTGGATCCGATGACCGACAGGGACTATTCCGTTCGCGGATGTACTGCCCTTCTGGATGCTATCGGCGGAGCAATTCATCACATTGGGAATGTCCACAAGTACGCAAGAAATGAGGATGTCCCTGAACATACGCTGTTCGTCATCACAACGGACGGCATGGAGAATGCAAGCCGCCGTTATGACAGCGAGACAGTTAAGAAAATGATCGAGCGGCAGAAGGAAAAGTACGGCTGGGAGTTTCTATTCCTCGGCGCAAATATTGACGCAGTTGAAACGGCAAAGCACTTCGGTATTGGAGCAGACCGAGCGGTCAATTATCACTCTGACCATAAGGGAACGCAGCTCAACTATGAGGTTCTGAGCGAAGCGGTTTCTGCTGTCCGTTGCAGCGTACCACTGGGTACGAATTGGAAAAAGCGTATTGATGAGGACTTTAATTCCAGAAAGGACGGGAGAAAGCAATGAGAACGATCACCGTAAAAGGGACAGGCAATGTCTCCGCAAGACCGGATTACATCATCCTCTCCTTGAACATTGAAACCTTATCTAAAACCTATGACCGTGCAATGTCGGAAGCTACCGAGAGAATCGAAAGACTGCAAGGTGCCGCAGTCTGCGTTGGGTATCACAAAGAAGACTTGAAAACCACGAGCTTTGATGTCCAGACAAGGTACGAGAACGTCAAGGATCGGCAAGGAAATTACAAGCGAGAGTTTGTCGGATATGCTTGCAGCTATCGCTTGAAACTTGCATTTGACTTTGACAGCAAACAGCTTGCAAAGATCATTTCTGCGATTGCGGATTGCGGTGCAAAGCCGGAACTCAGTATCGCATTCACTGTAAGAAACCCATCAGCGGTCAGCGAAAAGCTGCTGATCAGCGCGACGGAGAACGCCAGAGCGAAGGCGGAGATTCTTTGCAAAGCATCAGGCAGTACGCTTGGGCAGTTGCTCAACATCGACTACAACTGGGGCGAACTCAATGTTTTTTCCAGAACAAGCTACGATGTTGAAGACTGCATTCAGCCTCTCATGGCGATGAGCAAGTGCGCCGCACCTGAGATTGAGCCGGTTGATATTGATGTGACAGACACAGTGGCTTTCACATGGGAAATCCAATGATTTTTTGACTTTTTTGAAATCCGGTACTCAACAAACGCCCTTTTTGTGTCCGTTGTAAAGTGAAGGGACATTTCACGGAGGAATCTTCGGGGAATACGATTTTGGGAGATTAGCAAGCAAATCCGGTGAGTACCCACCGGAGAAAAATCAGTTAAGGAGACCCTGCCCTTAACATCAGATTTTTGCTTGTTGGGATAGTCCCAAACCCTTCTAATCTTTACGACGGAGGGCGCAGCATGGTACGAAGAACACGAGACATTCAGAAGAAGATTTGGCTGACACCACAGGAAGAACGGACGATTGCAAAGAAGATGGAAATGATCGGCACGGAGAACTTCGGTGCGTATGCAAGGAAGATGCTGATCGACGGCTACATCATCGTTGTGGACTACACGGAGCAGAAAAAGCTCGCCGCCGAAATCAACAAGATCGGTGTGAACATCAATACCGTCTGCCGCAGGATCAACTCGACGGGACGATTCTATCAGGACGATATTGACGAGCTGAAAGAAAAGATGGACGCGGTATGGCAGTTACTAAAATCAAAGCAATCCGAGGAACTTTGAGCAAGGCAATCGCGTACATTCTGAATCCCGAAAAGACAGACGAGAAGCTGCTGGTCTCGTCCTACGGCTGTGCCAGCGAGACCGCAGCGCGGGAATTTGAATGGACGCGGAAGATAGCCGAGCAAAAAGGGATGAATCCGGTCAGGATCATAGCCCGTCATGTGATCCAGTCCTTTGAAATCGGAGAGGTCACACCGGAGCTTGCCCACGAGATCGGCAAGCAGTTTGCAGATGAAATCCTCGGAGGAAAATATGAGTATGTGCTGACCACTCACATTGACAAAGACCATGTTCATAACCACCTGATTTTCAATGCGGTTGACTTCGTGGACTACCACGCATATAAGAGCTATAAGCGGATTTACTATGATATGCGCGAGGTCAGCGACCGGCTCTGTAAGGAAAACGGTCTCTCTGTTATTCCTCCCTCTCAGAACAAAGGCATGGGCTACAAGGAGTACACCGAAGCCAAACGCGGCACGAGCTGGAAGCAGAAACTCAAGCAGACCATCGACCGGCTCGTCATCACGGCGAAGGACTACGATGATTTTCTGCGGCTCATGCAGGAAGCCGGATATGAATTCAAGACTGGCAAATACATCTCCTTCCGTGCTGAAGGTCAGGAGCGGTTTACCCGGTCTAAAACTATCGGAGAGAACTACACCGAGGAACGCATCAAGGAGCGGATTGCCGGACGGACGCCCCGAAGAAGCCAAAGACAGACCACGCCGAAGGGCATCTCTCTCATCGGAGATATTCAGGAGCGGATCAGGCTTATCGACAGCAAGGGTTACGAGCATAAAGCAAAGCTCACTATCCTCAAGGAAGCGGCACGGACACTCAACTATCTCACGGAAAACAATCTGCTTCAATACGCCGATCTTGAGAAGAAGGTTGAGGATGTTCACGGTTCCTATGACCGTACCGGCAAGGAACTGAAAGGCGTTGAAGCACGTCTGCGGGAAGTCCAGCCGCTCATCAAAAATATCTCCAACTACCAGCGGCTCAAGCCTGTATATGATGCCTTCCAGAAGGCAAAAGACAAGCCGGGGTTCAAGGCAAAGCATGAGGCAGAGCTTGTGATCTTTGAGGCGGCGCGGAGTACGCTTCTTGCCATGCAGGGCGATGAAAAACTGCCGAGCTTGAAGACACTGCAAGCGGAACAGCAGCGACTTCTTGAAGAGCAGCAACGGCTCTATGATGAACGCGCGAAGCTCAAAAAAGAAGTAAAGCAAATAGAGACGATCAGGTCTAATGTTGATGCGTTTCTCGCTCCTTCTGTTGACCATGACCGTGATCATCTGCGCAACACACAGCGCGAATAGTCCTTTCAAAAGCAGGGCATCTCCTGTTGACCGGAGATGCCCTGCATCCTTGAGAGAAGGTTCGAGAAATTGAAACTTTTTCTTTAATTTCTGCATCAACGAATTGCTTTTGAGAATGAAATCCAGTATAATATTATAAGCGAT
Organism: Faecalibacterium sp. Marseille-Q4137; assembly: GCF_017377535.1. Classification (NCBI taxonomy): domain Bacteria; kingdom Bacillati; phylum Bacillota; class Clostridia; order Eubacteriales; family Oscillospiraceae; genus Faecalibacterium; species Faecalibacterium sp. Marseille-Q4137. Next base: position 43,605 of record NZ_JAFREK010000007.1, on the reverse strand, counting down.
GTTGAATGCAAGCAAGCGAAAGGATGGTTGCCGTGCGCATAAGCTATAAGAAACTATGGATGCTTCTTCTGGAACGCGACATAAAGAAGGCTTCTCTACGACATGAAGTAGGGCTGTCTGCCGGAACATGGACAAAACTGAATAAGGGGGAAGAAGTGTCCCTCTCTATTTTGCTGCGCATTTGTGATTACTTGAACTGTGACATCGGAGATATATGTGAGGCTGTGCGAACGGACAAGAACTGAGTCCGGTTTTTCGTACAGCTCTTTTTGTAAAATAGGTTAGATAAATACACAGGGAGGATTTTGATATGGCACGAGCCGCATCGGCACCGAAGAAGGAGATTTCTATGGAGGAAGCTCTGTGGAAGTCCGCAGATAAACTCCGTGGTTCTGTTGAGCCAGCGGAATACAAACACGTCGTTCTCAGTCTCTTCTTTTTGAAGTTTGCCAGCGATAAGTTTGAGGCACAAAGGAAAGCTATTTCTGAAAAATACGGTGAGAAGTTTGTTGACAATGTTGCCTTCTACACGAAGGACAACGTGTTCTTCCTGCCTGAGATCAGCCGTTGGTCTTTCATTATGGAGAATGCGAAACAGGATGACATTGCGCTGAAAATCGACACCGCCCTCTATACGATTGAGAAAGCGAATCCCGCACTGAAAGGCGCACTGCCGGACAACTACTACTCACGTCTTCACATCGACACAGCAAAGCTGGCATCACTGCTGGACGAGATTGATAAGATCAACACCGGCGATAAAGAGAATGACATTATCGGACGAGTCTACGAATACTTCCTGAGTAAGTTTGCACTTGCAGAAGGCAAAGGTAAGGGCGAGTTCTATACGCCGAAGTGCATTGTCAATTTGATTGCGGAAATGATCGAGCCGTATGACGGTATTCTCTATGACCCTTGCTGCGGTTCTGGCGGTATGTTCGTGCAGTCAATGAAGTTCGTGGAGGCACATCACGGCAACAAGAAGAAGGTCTCTATCTATGGTCAGGAATATACAAACACGACGTACAAGCTGTGCAAAATGAATCTGGCTATTCGCGGCATCTCTGCAAACCTCGGAGAAATGGCAGCGAACACTTTCACCAATGACCAGCACAAGGACCTCAAGGCAGATTACATTATGGCAAACCCGCCTTTTAATCAGAAAGAATGGCGTGGTGATAATGAGCTGATTGATGATCCGCGCTGGGACGGCTATGAAGTTCCGCCCACGAGTAATGCAAACTATGGCTGGATTCTGAATATTGTTTCAAAGCTCTCTCAAAACGGTGTTGCCGGTTTCCTGCTTGCAAACGGCGCACTGTCTGACGATGGCACAGAGCTGAAAATCCGCCGTCAGCTCATCGAGAACAATCTCGTCGAAGCAATCATCATCCTTCCCCGCAACCTCTTCTACACCACCGACATCAGCGTTACGCTTTGGATTCTAAACAAGAATAAAAAGGCTCGTGTGGTTGAAGAAAACGGAGAGGTAAAACGCTTCCGTAACCGTGAGCGCGAGATCCTTTTCATGGACTTGCGGCAAATGGGAAGCCCCTATGAAAAGAAGTACATTGAACTGACAGAAGAAGACCGTGCGAAGGTCACGAGCGTCTACCACGCATGGCAGCAGGAAGGTTATGAAGAAACTTATCAGAATGTGCCTGAATTTTGTTACAGCGCATCCTTCGATGAGGTTGCAGAAAAGGGCTTTACCCTTGTTCCGAGCCGTTACATCGAGTTTGTAAATCGTGATGAGAACATCGACTTTGATACGAAAATGAAGACGCTGCAAAGTGAGCTTCGTGATCTGCTTGTTGCAGAAGAGAAGTCGAAGGCTGACCTGTTGACCGTGTTTAAGGAGCTGGGCTATGAAATCGAATTATGAACCCCTTGGTAAACATATTCAGCTTGTTGATTATCGGAACTCCGAGGAAGTCACCAGCACTGTTCTTGGCATAAGCATCGACAAAGAGTTTATGCCTTCCGTCGCAAATGTAATTGGCACAGATTTGAGCCGGTATAAGCTAATCAGCAAGGGATTGTTTGCCTGTAACCCAATGCACGTTGGGCGCGATGAGCGTCTTCCGATTGCACTCTATGAGAAAGACAGCCCCGCAATAGTTTCTCCGGCGTATTTCATGTTTGAGATTATTGACCGCGATGTCTTAAATGAAGAGTATTTGATGATGTGGCTTCGTAGACCGGAGTTTGACCGTGAATGCTGGTTCATGACGGACGGCAGTGTTCGAGGCGGAATTTCATGGGACGATCTTTGCCGTATAAAGCTCCCTGTTTCCTCCTATGCGAGACAATGTGAGATCGTTGGGTCCTACCGTGCAATTACCGACCGCATTGCTTTGAAGAGAGCGGAAAATGATAATTTAGTGGAACTCTGCAAAACAGAGTTCATGCGGACGTTTGCTACCCATCCCGAATATCGTGACGAGCAGAGTGATTGGTTCTCACAACCCTTGGGAAAATCATTGTCCCGCGTTGCAATGGGACCTTTCGGCTCTAATATTAAAACTGACTGCTTTGTTGATCGTGGTGTTCCAGTGTTAAACGGAGATAACATCTCTGGCTACTTGCTTTCTGAACGATCATTCCGATATGTCGAGGAAGAAAAAGCAAACCAGCTAAAAAATTCGATAGCCTTCTCTGGCGATATTGTGATCACTCATCGTGGAACGCTGGGGCAAGTTGCACTTGTTCCGGACAAAACGAAATTCGACAGGTATGTCATTTCCCAAAGTCAGTTTTTACTTACTTGTGACCAGCGTGCGCTATTACCTGAGTATGTTCTCTTCTACTTTCACACTGATGCCGGGCGCAGAAAATTACTCGCAAATGATAACACAACCGGCGTTCCATCAATCGCAAAGCCCACAAGTTATATCAAAGCATTACACATTCCCATTCCGCCGATTGAATTGCAGCAAAATTGGGCTGTGTTGGTGAGTGCAACTCTTGCTGCCGTTGCTGACAATAATCTTGAGATAGAAAAACTTACAGGTTTCGCACAGACCTTGCTTTCAGGGTTAAGCCGCTAAATTATCATTTACCGTCCATTACTCTCACCAGTGGCGAGAGTTTTACCCTAAGAACTGCCACTGAAAAGTCGTTCTCTGAGAATAATCAAAGGAGACACGACAATGAAAAAACAACTGATTCAAGAAGTGCAGCGACAGATGCTTCCGTATCTGAACAATGCACAGTTAAAACAGCTTCAAGGCGTCCTTGAGGGGGTACTGAGTGGCGTAGAGCTAAGTCACAGCGCGGGCATGGAAGAAAGCGCAAAGGTCGATACGGTTGCCTGTTTTATCAACGCAAAACGCATTGAAGGCTGCTCAGAAAAAACCTTGAGCTATTACCGTCAGACAATTGTGTCAATGTTGTCCGGCATTGAAAAAGAGCCTCAAGAGATTGTAACTGAGGACTTGCGGAAGTACCTAACAGTGTATCAGATGAGCCGGAAGTCAAGCAAGGTCACGATAGATAACATCCGCCGCATCCTATCCAGCTACTTTTCGTGGCTTGAAGATGAGGATTACATCGTAAAAAGCCCGGTACGCCGGATCCACAAGGTGAAAACGGCAAAGGTGATCAAGGAAACCTATACCGACGAGGCATTGGAAATCATGCGGGACAACTGCTGCAATGTCCGCGATCTTGCGATGATAGACCTTCTTGCGTCCTCTGGAATGCGTGTTGGTGAGATGGTTGCCCTTAACCGCGATGACATCAACTTCAATGAACGGGAATGCGTTGTTTTCGGAAAAGGAAGTAAGGAACGGATCGTTTATTTCGATGCCAGGACAAAAATCCATCTCCAAAACTATCTGGAAAGCCGCACAGACACCTGTTCAGCGTTGTTTGTCTCGCTGACCGCACCGCATGACCGTTTGCAGATTGGCGGCGTAGAAAGACGGCTTCGAGATTTGGGAAAAAGGCTGAATCTGCCTCGTGTCCACCCACATAAGTTCCGAAGAACATTGGCAACATCAGCCATAGATAAAGGAATGCCCATAGAGCAAGTCCAGCAGCTCTTAGGGCATCAGAAGATCGACACGACCATGCACTATGCTATGGTTAAACAGCAAAATGTCAAGCTGGCACACAGAAAATACATAGGGTGAGGTGTCACGATGAAAGAAAGATATAGGCTGCTTGGAGATTTCATTCGCCAAGTCGATGTCAGGAACACAGACGGAAAAGAGGAAAACCTTTTAGGTGTTTCCGTCCAAAAGATGTTCATTCCCTCCATTGCAAACACGGTTGGTACCGACTTTACGAAATACAAGGTAGTCAAACGGGGGCAGTTTACCTACATTCCAGATACTTCTCGTCGTGGAGACAAAATTGGTATCGCTCTTCTGACGGATTATGATGAGGGGCTTGTCAGCAATATCTATACCGTTTTTGAAGTGAAAGATGAAAACGAGTTACTACCCGAATACCTAATGCTCTGGTTCAGCAGACCGGAGTTTGATCGTTACGCACGTTTTAAGTCTCACGGCAGCGTCCGGGAAATAATGGACTGGGATGAAATGTGCAAGGTAGAGCTACCTGTCCCCTCTATTGACAAACAGCGCAGCATTGTGAAGGCGTACCAGACCATTACGGAGCGGATCGATCTAAAGCGGCGGATAAATGATAATTTAGCGGCTTAATCGGACAGTTTTGCAAGGAGAACGGATCGAAGCTCATTAAGTTTCTGGATTTCCATTGTATTTGCTTCAATTTGCTCGTCCAAAGCGTTCATTTTCTTCTGAAAATCACTGATCACCTTGGTCGGAGGGACAAGGATTTTCATAGATTGGATGTTGTACATAGGCAACTTTGCTTGAACCGCACCGACTGTCAGAAGGTCAATCTCCTTAATTTGCTTTTTATAGCAAAGTGTATAATAGAGATAGTCGGAAGTAACCGTATGAATACCTGCGAGTTTAACGCAGTTTTCAGTAAGGTTTGCTTTGTCAAGAGAGGAATGAATCTTGCCGAGCAATCCGATTGTACCAACAATCGAAATGACAATATCTCCGGTGTTTACTATATATCGTGAGATGGCTTGATGCGTTTCTTCATCAATATATTGGAATTGGTCTGTGAGACAGACATAGCGACTTCCGCCAACATCACGAACACGAATATAAGGGTGTTCTGTTGGATCATCAAGTAATTCACAGTCGGCAGGAAGGCGTTTGCCACCTTTGACTGTACAGAGGCTATCCAAACTGACAATGCTATAACCTTCGGGAAGCTTGTCACACCCATAGTAAGAAGAAAATTGATCTTGGAATACTGCTTGTGCAGTTGCTTCTAAATTATCATTTACCTACGAAGGGAGGAATGAAAATGGACAAGGAAACGCTGATCAAAATTGCCGAGGAACTTCATCATGGAGCTTTTGACGCAAATGCCTATTACCTCATATTGCAGCAGTATCGCAAAAACCAGCGCGAATATGCGGAAGAAATGAAGATGTCACCAGCGTTCTATCAAACGATCCACGGAGCTTTGATGAAAGCCTGTTTTATGGAGATCGCCAAACTGTATGATAGCTCAAATGGCGTCGTGTCCATTGGAACCCTCCTTGCAAAATGCGCGGAAAATCAAGACCTATTTCCTGAATACAGAGAAACAATGACCGTAGAGCATGATGGAACAGCGTTTTCCTATCAAATCCCGTACCAGCATCAGCTCAAGCCACAAGAAGAGCGATTTTTCAAGGCTCAGGTTGAATCTGACAGGACACTCTTTGCGATATTTAACATTCCGGATGCAGAGAATGCTCCGGTTCGGGTGGATTTGACTTTTCCTGAGTTTTTAGCCCTGTACCAAAAGCGGTTCTGTGCGCTGAGTAAAAAAAGAGAGGACATCCGAATGCAGAGGAATAAGCTCTATGCCCACAACGATAAACAGCGTATATTGAGCAACGAGAACCTAACGGATCGTCATCCTATTTTATATCCGGACATACAGGAAATGATAGACTTTGCACTCGATTGTACAGGGCTGATCCTCGGTGTTCTCACAGACGTAAACCGTGCAACGCAATACTCAAACATTGATGACTGGGAAGGTACACTCATGCTGGCACGTCTGGGTTTGAAGTATCAGGAGTACGACTTCCAGCAAAGTGAAAAAGCCTTTGAAGCAGAAATGCAGAGGCAGTTAGGGGGAAATGATAATGGCGAACTTCAATGAGCATTCTCTTGAAATGTCCATCATGGAGCTTTTTCAGGATGAAGGTTATATTTATCTGAATGGAGAACAGATCCACCGTGAACGTTCTGAGGTCCTGCTTATTGATGATTTGCGGAAGTACCTCCTGGACAGATACGCCGCAGATGGACTTACCCCCAGCGAAGTTGATAGCATCATCCTTCGCCTGAGGTCTATTTCCGGTACGATCTACGAAGCAAACAAAGCAGTCTGCAAAATGATTTGTGACGGCTTCATCTTCAACCGTGAGGATCACACAAAGAAAGACATTTACATTGAGCTGATTGACTTTGATGAGCCAGAGAAAAACGTGTTCAAGATCGTCAATCAATTTGAAATTGAAGGCATCAACAACCAGCTACGCATACCGGACGGGATTGTCTTCATCAACGGCATTCCTGTTGTTGTGCTTGAGTTCAAGAGCGCAGTCAAAGAAAACACAACGATCATGGACGCCTATACTCAGCTTACCGTGCGTTATCGCCGTGATATTCCTGAACTCTTCAAGTATAACGCCTTCATCGTCATAAGCGATGGTGCAAATAATAAATACGGTTCCTTCTTCTCCCCGTATGACTTCTTCTATGCGTGGAGAAAGATTGAAGCTGACGATAAGGAATTGGACGGCATCAATTCCCTTGTAACTATGGTGAGCGGACTGTTCCGCAAAGAACGGCTTTTGGCAGTCATCAAGGATTTTGTCTATTTCCCTGATAGCTCGGACAAAGACCTCAAAATCGTCTGCCGCTATCCTCAGTATTTTGCTGCGGTCAAGCTGTTTGAGAATATCAAGGCACATCTCAGACCGGAGGGGGACGGCAAGGGCGGCACATACTTCGGCGCGACAGGCTGCGGAAAAAGCTATACTATGCTCTTCCTCACAAGAATGCTTATGAAGAGTACCTTCTTCCATAGCCCTACAATCCTGATTATTACCGACCGAACGGATTTGGATGACCAGCTCTCAAAGCAGTTTGTAGCATCCAAGAAGTACATTGGTGACGAAACCGTTGTGAGCATTGATTCCCGCGAAAAGCTGCGTCAGGAACTTCAAGGCAGGACAAGCGGAGGGGTGTACATGACCACCATCCAAAAGTTCACCGAGGACTTGGAGCTTCTGACGGATAGAGCGAATGTGATCTGCATATCCGATGAAGCACACCGTAGTCAGATAAACCTCGATCAGAAAGTCAAGGTCACTGCCGAAGGTGTAGAGCGAAGCTATGGATTCGCAAAGTACCTACACGATTCTCTCCCCAATGCTACCTATGTCGGTTTCACCGGCACGCCCGTAGATGGCACGATTGAAGTCTTCGGTCCGGTTGTCGATGCCTACACAATGACAGAGGCGGTCAAAGACGGTATCACAGTCAACCTTGTCTACGACGGACGCGCTGCACGGGTCACTCTTGATCAAGCAAAGGTTCGGGAAATTGAAGATTATTATGACCGCTGTGCTGTTGAAGGCGCAAATGAGCATCAGATTGAGGAAAGCCAGAAGGCGGTTGCTCATATTGATGCGATCATCGGTGATCCTGACCGACTTCACGCAGTTGCGGAGGACTTCATTAACCACTATGAGACCCGCGTTGCCGAAGGAGCTACCGTTGCAGGAAAAGCAATGTTTGTCTGCTCTAATCGCAAGATTGCATACGCTTTTTATCAGATTATAGTTGGAATGAGACCGGAATGGGCAGAGAAAAAGGTTTGCCCTGACGGGGTTCAACTGACGGAAAAAGAGAAAAAGGAACTCAAACCCATCGAGAAGATCAAGCTCATCATGACGCGAAATAAAGATGATGAGCCTGAACTATATGAAATGCTGGGAACGAAAGACGATCGCAAGGAGTTTGACCGTCAGTTTAAGAACGTTAAATCAAACTTCAAAATTGCCATCGTTGTTGATATGTGGCTTACCGGCTTCGACGTACCGGCACTCGACACAATCTACATCGACAAGCCCATCCAGCAGCACAGCCTTATCCAGACGATTTCCCGCGTCAACCGCGTCTATACCGGCAAGGACAAGGGCTTGATCGTGGACTACATCGGCATTAAGAAAAACATGAATCTCGCCCTCAAGAAATACACCAACTTTGAGAGCGATGAGTTTGAAGGCGTCGAGCAGTCTATCACGATTGTTAAAGACCAGCTCGATGTCTTAGCTCAGATGTTCCACAACTTCAATAGCACGGATTACTTCAACGGCTCACCGAAAGAGCAGCTTGCTTGCCTCAATCGGGCTGTTGAGTATGTACAGCTCACAGAAGATTTGGAAACTCGCTTTATGGCGGCAGTCAAACGCATGAAACAAGCGTTCAACCTATGCAGTTCAAGTGAGGCTATCTCTGATAAAGAAAAGGACTATCTGCACTTCTACTGTGCTGTGCGCTCTATTCTTTTCAAACTCACAAAGGGTGATGCCCCTGACATTTCACAAATGAATGCCCGTGTCCGTGAACTTCTTGAAGGTGCAATTCAATCTGATGGTATAGAGGAACTGTTTGAGACGGGGAAGCACATCTCTGTTGATATTTTCAGTGACGAGTATCTGGATAAGATCAATGCAATCCAACTTCCAAACACAAAGATAAAGGTGTTGCAGAGGCTTCTTTCTCAAGCGATTGATGAGTATAAAAAAGTCAACCGCATTATGGGCATGGAGTTCTCAGACCGCCTCAAGCGGGTTGTTGATGAGTACAACAATCGCCGTCGTGATGAGGCTTTTGCTAATGAAGTTCTTGACGATGTGGCGGAGCAGCTTGCGAAGCTCCTTGAAGAACTCAAAAAGGAAAAAGACTCCTTCAAGGGCATGGGAATTGACTACGAGGAAAAAGCCTTTTATGACATTCTCAAGGCGGTTGCCAAGAAGTATGAGTTCGAGTACCCGGACGATAAGATGATTGAATTGTCAAAGCGGATTAAGATTATTGTCGATGACAAAGCTAAATACACCGACTGGTCTACCCGTGATGACATTAAGGCAAATCTGCAAGTTGACCTCATACTGCTACTGGATGAATTTGACTATCCCCCCGTAACCATTGATGATGTCTACAAGGAGGTTCTGGAACAAGCTGAAAACTTCAAAAAGTACGCTCAATAACCCACGTTCCATCGAAAGGAGTAGATCATGGGCAATTCAGTCATGTTGAATGGAATCGAATATGCCGGAGAACAGATTGCCTACAAAGACAGCACCTATGAGCTTGTGTCAAAGGTCGCTTACCTGATCGGCGTCCCGCTTCGTATTTTCCAAAATGAACACGAGCCGCCGAAGATAGAGATATACAACCGGCTTGAGCAAGATAAGAACGCCCGCATTATCCGCAATCTCTGTATCATCCGCACCGCCATTGAGCGCAATTATCGGAAAATAAATGACATCATGCGGATGGAATACCGTGGGCTGCTTTCAATGCCAGAGATCATCCCGGCTTCCAGTATGCAGCAGCTTTCGAATGATGGAATCAGCTTTATAAAAAAGTCGAGTACAAAGCTCTGCCACCACATTATCGAGATCAACCGGCTGATTTCAGACCGCATTAACAACTGCAAAAGCCTCTTTCCAATCTGGATTAACTGGGCGTACATAAAAGAGCTGTTCATCATGCCAAACGGTTTGACAGAGGACGGAACGAAAGATGCTGCCGATATTTATTACGCAAGTCTCTCCTACTACCCCTATCAAATGTATATCAACTGGGTACCGATGGACGAGGGCAATGTCCTCTATAATGATAAGAAGTTTGCTACCCTGCTTTATCAATGGCATTGCGACGCCTTCACGGAATACAGTAAAGTCTCCGATGCAGGGGCTTTTGTAAAAAACAATATCTACGACTTCATAGATGACAGTGAGAAGACCGTATTGGTAGTGGACTGCGAAAACTCTGACCCGTACAAGCTGTGCGCCACGCTCAAAAACCTTGATTATGAGGTCATGCAGAAAATTACGGCGATCATTCTCTTTGATGACGTACATACCGCTACGGCATGGCGGATTCTTGAAAACTACACCCGCATCCCCGTTGAACATATCATGATTGAGCGGATCAAGCAGAACAAATCACTGGTAGACATCAAGCTCACCGCAAGAGCCTGTCAGGAACACTACCAGAAGCAAGTGGATTCCTTCGTCATCGTCTCAAGCGATTCCGACTACTGGGGGCTGATCTCTTCTTTACCGGACGCCAGATTCCTTGTCATGATTGAGCGGGAAAAATGCGGACCGGATATGAAGGCGGCACTTGCAGAATCTGGGATATTCTACTGCTATCTGGATGACTTCTACTCCGGCAACAGCGAGGACATCAAGAAAAACGCACTGTTCAAGGAGATGTACCGCTGGATTGACAACTCCGTTCACCTGAATGTCAACGATATGTTTGATGCAGCTCTGCGAAACACGAGGATCGAAATGTCTCCCGCAGAGCGGCGGCAGTTCTATGAGAAGCACATCAGGCACATGACGCTGACCATCGACGAGAACGGAAACGTCAGCATTGAGCTGAAACGCAGATAGCCTTGGTTTCTATTCCGGGAGGAATGTGGATGGATAATAGATTTTATTTTGGATTCAATACATCGGAGGAACGGAAAAAGCGCAGAAAAGCAGAGCTGTACTCCATGAGTGAGCAAGTCAGCACCTTCTTTTGGGATGAAGCCCCGCAGCATGGCTTGGAAATGCGTGAAGGGCAGCAGGATATGTCCTTTGAGATTGTGGACGCCCTCATAAACGATCAGCACTTTGCGATTGAAGCTGGCGTGGGCATTGGCAAGTCCTTTGGCTATCTTGTGCCGGTGCTGCTGTACAGCAAACGCATGAACAAGCCGGTTATCATTGCAACCTCGACCATCGCGCTTCAAGAACAGCTCTGGCGTGATGTCCACGCAGTAATGCCCCTTCTTGGGCTGAACAGAGATGTCATCCTCGCAAAAGGACAGACCCATTATCTCTGCAACAAACGCGCAGATGAATATATGTGTGATCCGAAAGCAGACCCACCGGACGCGCTTAAAGAAGGAATCAAGCAAAAGTATGAGGAACGCAAGGATTTCCCGGAGGTTTTGCCGCAAGGCGTCTGGGACAAGGTAAACGTGCAGCGGTTCAGCATGAAGAATTGTGGCTCCTGTGAAAAGAAGTGCAAGTATTACAAGGTCCGCGCAGCATTAAAGTATACGGAGGGCGTTGTTCTGTGCAATCAGGACTTTCTCACCCAGCATCTCATGAAGCTCCGGCGCGGTCAGGACGGGCTGATTAACGCCGCCGCTGATCTGCTTGTCGTGGATGAAGCGCACAACTTAGATGATAAGGTGCGTAGTGCTACAACGGAACGTTTCGGACAGGGTATGCTCTTTGGGATGATCAAGAGTGCATTCTATGAGCTGCGGTCCTCTGACCAGAGCAGTGTGTCCGGTGAAAAGCGAGAGGCAGAGAGCGCGATCATCGCCTTCTATAACTGCCTGAAAGCGCAAGTCCAAAAGCAGATCAACGAGGCAGAACAGGATATGCGCTATGCTGACCGCTTTTTCTTCGACCAAAACGGCAGTGCGGTTGAGCTGCTTACCGAGATGAACGCCGCCATACATAACCTTTCGTCCAGCATTCAGATTTATTCCAGCATGGATTTCAGAAACAACCGTTCCTTTGCTGCCTCTGACGATCTGGATGCGGTCAGCGAGTCCCTTTCGGAGCTTCTTGACCGGATAGATGATATGTTGATCTGGATTGAGCAGCGCGGTAGTAACACGGAGCTTGTCTATTGCCCTAAAAACACAAGGGAAATTGTTAGCCGCCTATACTTCAATGGTGATGAAAGAACCATCTTGACCTCTGCCACGCTGACGAACGCCACGAGCGGGTCTCTGGAAGAACAGTATTCCTACTTTATCAGCAATACCGGCTTTCCGGTTGGTGAACGCGGCTGCTTATCCGAACCGAAGCCTTCCCCATATCCATACGATGAACACGCCATGATCTACTACTGCGACGATCTCCCGCATCCGACCAAGGAACACGAAGCCTTCATTGAAAAGGGCGTGGAGCGGCTGCTTGAGATCCTGAACATTTCCAACGGGAAGGCACTCGTGCTGTTTACGGCGAAGACCGACATGGAAGAGGTCTACTCCATTCTCAGTGAGAAAAATCTTCCGTACAAAATCCTGATGCAACAGCCGGGATCGTCGCAGGACAAGGTGCTGAATGAGTTTAAGGAAGATACGAACTCCGTGCTTCTGGGGACGGGCGCATATTGGGAAGGTATCAGCATTGAAGGAAAAAGCCTTTCCAATGTGATCATTTTCCGGCTTCCGTTCCCTGTCCCCGATCCAATTATCGAGTATAAGTGTTCCGTCGCAAAGGACGCTCTGATGGATGTCCGCGTTCCCGAAATGATTATCAAGCTCAAGCAAGGTATCGGGCGATTGATCCGCAATTTCACAGACACCGGCATTGTCTGCATTATCGACCGAAGACTGCGGGACGAGCCGCCGGAACGCTATCATGACATTACATGGGACTCACTGCCTATCAAAAATCGGACAAGCAGTTTGGACGAACTGAGGAAGTTTTACGAAGGTCTGCCCTCAGCCAAGGAATGATGATACAAACGGCAGTCTCTTCGGAAACATAGAGCAGCCCCCCCAAAAAAACGACAATCAGAAAACGGAGGTGTATCATGTTGTACAATGAAAATCTGCACGAAGAAGAACAACATCTGATCCAGCAGATTGCCGAGCAAACAGAGAGAGGAAAAATCGACTGGGAACTGACGGAGTATAATCCGCTGTCCTTTCTGAATGAGGACAAGATAGACAAAAACCCAGCAGTAATCTGTCAGTCCTTCTCCTTTGAAGCGATCATCGGCGGATCCCGTTACGAACTTGATGTCATGGAGAATATTGATGTGCCGTCCGGTATGGGAGACTACACCATAACCTTGACGCGGGATGAAATCGAAAATTATCTAAAAATTGAGGATGCGCTTTCCTTTGACTGTGACCGCTATGAATGCACACCGGAGGAAGTCGCAGAGCGATTTACGGACAGCCCCATTGTCCGTCTCTGCAACGCCATCATTCCTGCCACGCTTGGGCAGGAGGATTTAGAAGAGGTCTTCACATGGGCAAGGTTTTTCAACGAGACTGGCATTTCTGCAAAGCTGATGAATCATCCGCTGACCAAGCTTTGTGAAAAGCTGTTCGACGAACACCGTCTGATGGACTTCCATCGCTGCGTCTTGGATGTGGACTATCGAAAGCTGCTCCTAAATGAACTGGCTCATAACTAAGACACGGAAAAACGCCCCCGACACTGTGCCAGACGCACAGTGCCGGGGGCGTTCCCGTTTCCAGCGATTTATTTTTCTCTCGGCAAGGGACTGTTCATAAGGTGACACTTTCCGTTTTACGAAGCCGTGAAAATTCGATGTGTTCCGTGGAGATGTTCACTGGGCAGCATACGCCGTACACGTTTCCAATAATCACCGAGTAGTGCAATGTGTATTCACTATCGGGAAATACTTCACGGTTTTCACAACTCTTGATTCAGGAGTGGGATTTTTGCCTTATTCCCGCGTGACATCAAGGGAAACCGGATTGATAACGATGATAGATTTGCCCTTTTTGTGGGCATATCTCACGGTGTTCCCGGTACCGCTGGGGCATCCATTCCATACTGCGAGAATATAATCGGCGTGATCGACCATGTACCGATTTCTCTTGTCCATGCAGTCCGTCGTGTACTCCCGTTGCAGCATGGTCTCCTTGTCACACTTTGCCGCGATATTATAATACCGTTCCCGTGAAGCCACAGACCATTTGATCGCTTGTGTCTCACAAGGGATTGCACTTTCCAGAGTAATGTGAGGGTATTTTGATTTCAAATCGAGTACAATTTCAGCAGCGTACATATCGACGCCAAGAGCCATGCCGGTAATAAAATGCGTGACGCCCTCGTTCTCGATGAGTGCTACAATCTGATCCCGCATAACAGATTTCAAAGAAGTACAACGCTTATCGGATTCATCAAAGCCGAACGGAAGACTCTGCGGTCTATGACCGGTAAACGCACAAGTCTTGCCTTGAACGGATTGCTTTGCAGCTTTTTGAGCAGACTTTCTAAACTCAATAATGCGTGACATGACACCCCTTCTTTCACTCTTTTGGTAGGTAACTCCATTCTATCACCCTCATCACGGACAGTCAACGCATTGTCGTTAGTAAAATCAACGACGGCGTACCGTGGATAATGACACCGCCGTTAGGTACACTAAATGCAAAGGTGGTGAGGCTATGCGAGAGAAGAAGGACATCAATATTGAAATCGGCGGCAATATTCAAGTGGCAAGAGAACAGGCGGGCTATACGCAGGACACGCTCTCAGAAATGCTTGGCATGACGCCGAATCACCTGAGCGCTATTGAGCGTGGTGCTTCCGGTATTTCTCTTGAAGCCTTGCAGCGTCTTTGCCGTTTGCTGGGCGTCAGTGCGGACCGAATTATCTTTGGGACCGACGAGCCAGAAACGGAAGCCCTTGCGCTTGCCAGACGTATTTCGGATATAAAGCCGGAATACCGGCAACAGGTTCAAGAGTTGCTGTCCGCTATTTTGAATATGTCATAAAAAAAGAGCCTCTGCCGACACCCAAAACGGGCATCGACAGAGGCTCTTGGTTCGTTTTCCGGGCATTCAAACAAGTGCCGAAATCGACACTTATTTCCGCGCTAAAGAAGAAACTGCGCAGGGAATACAATCACTTAGGCTGGTCAATTTGCGTCGCTCTGAGGCTTGCAATCACAGGCTTTTTCGACCCCTAGCTGTCTACACCTCGATGCCTTGCGGGAGAAGTGCGGACAGGCGATGAGATCCGCACGGAAACTCTGCTTGCAGCTATGGACGCAGCGGACGCAAAAGCGGTTATACTTCCGGCGTCCGCTGTCCCCGATGAAGAACGACCACTCCTGCCTCCATTTCTGACTTCTGCTCACAACTCAATCTCTCCTTTGTGCTTTTTGGGAGGGCAGCATTCCTTCTGCTTTTCAGCCTTTGCAGACTTGAGCCTGTCCATGATGGAGGACTTCTCGCCCCTTTCGGGGACTTTGGCATCAAGGGTCTTGTCCTCCTTCGGACCGTTGTTGATGATCCCGTCAATCATGCCGTAGTCATCCTCCATCGACATCTCCGCTGCCTTGAGATAGTTTTCCTTCTCAAGAGCCGCCATCCAGCTTTCCTTGCTGATACC
Organism: Faecalibacterium sp. Marseille-Q4137; assembly: GCF_017377535.1. Lineage (NCBI taxonomy): Bacteria > Bacillati > Bacillota > Clostridia > Eubacteriales > Oscillospiraceae > Faecalibacterium > Faecalibacterium sp. Marseille-Q4137. The sequence goes on along the minus strand of NZ_JAFREK010000007.1, from coordinate 28,136 downwards.
GAGCATTCCGCCCTTTGCCGCATGGTCGGCAATCTCCTTTGCATCCACGCACAAGCCCTCGGTGTTATCCGAATAGAGACGGTAAACCTCGCAGCCCTTCTTCATCGCCTTTTCAGCCGCGTCCTGACCGGCGGGCAGGACGCCAGCCCATGCGTAGCCGTAGTCCTTCATATCCTGAACGGAGAGCGCAGGATCGGGCATTTCCGGCACTTCCTTGACCTCAAGGTCGAGAAGGCGGAGCGTGTCATCGTCGAAGCCGTTGTAGACATCATCAAGGACGAGCTTGCCGCGCTCATCGACAATGATGCAGGCAGCCTCATCGCCGTAGGTGTCATGCTCCATAAGGTAAAAGCCGTGACCGCCGACTTCATGCCGGTCAATGGTGTGCCATGTCCCGATGTGACCGGCAACCGTCAGACCGGAGGTGTCGGCATTCATCTCAAAGTCCTTCTGCTCGGTAGCTTCCTGCTTCTGCTGCTCCTTCGAGATCATGGGGATCGCAACAATCTTATCGCCCAACTTAACAAACTGTTCCGGCACTTTGAAGAGGTCAGAGAACTTCTGCATCTGCTCTACGGTCAGAGAACCGAAGCTGTCATCCGTCAAGCCGACTACCATGAATGTTCCGGCAACAACGTCATAGATGTCACCGTCCTCATCACGCAGAGCGCGGTTCAGGGGCAGACCTTCCAGCTTGCCTTCCTCATTACAGACTAAGGCAACCGGGTCTTCGTAGGGGTAAATCGCCTCGATGCAGCCGCCGACCTCATGCTGCAAGGACTCCAGACCGGAGTCAATCTCCTTCACATAAGGCTCCTTTCCCGGCTCGACGATAAGAACAGCGATGGTGCTGTCATGCTCGGCGGCTTCTCCTGAGCCGGTAATCCGGTATTCGTCGGGAATATCATCAAGCTCACCGTCAAACTGCCTGTCCCAGCGTTCGCTTGCAACACGGACATAGCCCTCGTCGGTGAAGCGTCCCTGCTCATCCATCGCAATTTCGCGCCCATAGCGTTCATAGTCGATGTAATTTGCCAGAGGACCGAGATCCTTTTCAGAGTAGATACCGGCTTCGTGGGCGCAATAATAGCCGAGGTCGGATTCGTCGTTGATACCGGGCATGATGTCGTAGCAGTCCAGATTGAACGTCAGGTTGATGAGATCGTCGATGTCGCTGACCTCATCGCAGCCAGCCTCCATAATGGCAACGAGCTTTTCCTGATCGCTCAGGGAAAGCTCGTCAATCAAAGCGGCAAGGTAGTTGAGCTTATCAAGGCTCTCGTACTCGCCAAGCATCTTCTGAACACCGTAGATCGGACATTCGTAGTCGGTGATAAACCACTCTTCATAGGGCTGACCGAACTCATCCTGCTTGCCGATCCCGATGCGCTCAAAGACCTTCTGCATCTCTTCTTCGGTGGTGGGCAGCTTTACCCACTCACCGACCAGCATACCCTCGTTGTACTTGCCAAGGTTTGTGACGAAGGCTTCAAAATCACCGTCTAATACGGGCATAGGCATCCTCCTTTCAGTCATCTACCATGCCGTCCGGCATGATATACAGTTCCTCAAACTCCGCGTCGCTCATGGATTCGAGCTTCCGGACGGTTTTGTACATCAGCTCCGCGATCTCACCGTCCACGTCGTTCAGAGTGACGCTCTTCATATCGTCAATCAGCCGCTTCCGGCTGGACGTGTTGAAGCAGCACATCAGGTTGATTTCTTCCACGGTAAAGTTTTTCATATCAGAGTTCCATATCCTTTCCTTTTGATTTCTGCGGTTTCGGCGTGTGGGGCGGCTGTCCTTTCTGCGCGGATTTCAGCTTGTCGCGGATGGATTCACGGGCAGTGGGCTTCTTCGGGATGGTGTCGTAGATGGCTGTTCCGGCATCTTCCACATAGGAGCGGACATACTGGATGCTTTCCGAAAAGCGGATGGGGCGGTTCTTGTCCTCGATGTTCGTCAGCCGGACTTCATCAGCGGCAAAATCAACCGCTTCGATTCTGCACTTGATGCCATCCACATTCAGCGTCGCGCCGACAGGAATGTAATCTGCGGCTTTGAGTTCCTTGAAGGTCTCGCCGTCCTTGCTGAGAAAGACATCCACGCCGGACTTCCAGAGCTTATGAGAACCGGCTACCCATGCGCTTTCACGGAAACCAGTAACCGGCACGGAAGGCTTGCCGCGCACCTTCTTTTCAAGGAGTTTTGTGCCGAGAAGCGGCGCGGCTTTCTTTGCGTCCTTGCCGTACAGCTCAAAATAGCCGTTCTGAGCAAAGCAGACCAGCGCATCCGGATGAGCCTTTTTGACTGCCTCATATTTGCGGAGTTCTGCGACGGGGAGCGGCGAAAGCACCTCTGTCCTATCTGCCTCCGGCAGTCTGACACGGCGGCTTTTCTGCTTAGACAGCACTTCCACCAGAGCATCCGCGTCCTTCGGGAGCGTCTGGTGGGTCTTGACGCCGCCATGCTCACCGATCAGAGCCATTGCTGCATCGAAGCTGCTGCGGCAGGGGGCTTCCAGCACAAAGCCGTCTGCAAAGGTCAGCCGGTCGTGATCCGGCGCAACCGAGTTCTGCGCCACATTTGCCGCCTGTTCCCGGTAGTTGATCTCAAAGACATCTCCGAAGACCTTGCCGCGCTTAACGGCTTTCGGGACAATGACACGAGCAATGCACTCGTCGTAGGTCTGTTCCGCGTAAAAACGGAAGGTGTTGTGATCTCGCGTTCCCTGAATAAAGACTTGATTTTCATTGAGGCAGTGCGTTCCATGCGGACGGCAGAACCACATCAGCGTTTTCTCTTCGGGATTCCGGCTTTCGGCAGCGCGGCGGATGATGCGCTTGTCGATGTCGAAGTCTTCCTTGTAGCTGTCTACATGACTGTCCACGAGCCTCTGCAGCTCCGCAACGATGTCAACGTCTGTGTATTTCTTCATGCTTCTCCTTTCTCACAACTCCATGTCGCGTGTTTTGGATTTGACCGGGGACTTCTTCTCCGGCTGCGTTTTCGCGGCAGCTTTGAGCTGATCGCGGATAGAGGGCTTTTCCTGCTTCTGCTCCTGCTTGACGTATTCCAGCGTCGGCATCAGCTCACGATAGCAGCCCTGTGTTTTCCGCGTCGCATGACGGCGATGGGTTTTGAACAGCGGCTCACCATTCTGCGTAACCGTGTTGCCCTCGATCCTGACGCCGTTCCGTGCCAGCAGATTGAAGGAATGGTTAGAGGCGCGATAGGACGCCCGCATACCGTCGTTGTTATAGGCGATCTGCCCCTTGAGCGTGTCCATGACGGCGGCTTTGATCTCCTTTTCTTCGGCAGTCAGGCGGTGTGTCTTCGGTGCTTTTGCTGCTTCCTCCGGCAAGGGGGCAAAGGGAGACTTGACCTCCACGGTTTTTACCTCAATAGAGGTAATCTCATCATTCTCCCATGCAACAACCTCCGGGTCACTTTCCTCTGTTTTTTCAGGCATGACTTCCTTCTGGGGTTCGGTCTGCTGACGGAACGCATCCACGAAAAGGGCGGTCAGTCCGGGATTGGGTTTATCCACAAGGAAGCGGGAGGCGTTTTCGGGGCAGACATCAACGCTCTTCGCCCATTCCTTGAGGGGCTGCGGAATACGTCCGTCAAAGTCTTTCTGCTGAATGGTGTTTGCGAGGACATACCGGACGCGCTCCGGAGAGAACTGCTCAAGGACGCTCTTCACGGCAGCATCCGCATCCAGCCGGTTATCTCCGTAGTTGGAGCTGATCGCCGCTTCAATCGCTTTGCGGCATTCCACGTTTGCGGCGAGAGAAGCACGATATGACTCCAGCTCACCGGCTTCATAGGCGTAATTCGCCGTCTCGCGGTAAATGGGGGCTTCCGGTTTTTTCTCCGGAACAGCTTCCTGCTCGACGGACTGTGCTTTCTCTGCCAGCAGCACCTTGAGCTTGGCGTCAATGCCCTCGATCATCTCAGCCGCCGTCTTGCGGATGGTGTCCAGAGAGCTTTTCAGTTCCTTGGTTTCCTTGCCGGATGACCAACCGGCAATGTAGCCGAAGGAATAGTCCGAGGTTTCAATGCCGTAACGCTGGCAGACGGTGTAGGCAACGCTCTCCGCTTCAACCTCCTTGGTGTGCCGATCCTTCTTATCTTCTGGCGCGGCTTTTTCATCCGGCTTGACGGCGTGGAGCTTTGCGTGGGCGATCTCGTGAATGGCGGTTTTGACCGTCTGGATTTCGCTCATGCCCTCCTGAATGGCAATGCGGCTTTCAACCGGCGAGAAGAATCCCTTTGCACCGCCCGGAATGTCCTCAAAGGAAATAGGGACGGGAGATTCCTGCTTGAGCGCATCGAAGAATGCCTCGTAGTTTTCGACGGTGCCTTTCAGCTCATCGACGATGATGTCCGGAAGCTCCTTGCCGTCCGTCTGGGAAACATCAAAGACACTCACCACCTTAAAGGCTGGACGCAGAACCTCAACCGTTTCCGTGACAGCCTTCCCATCTGCGCCGATCACCGGCTTCTGCGTCAAAGGATCAATCTTCTCATGCTCTTCCTGCGCCTTGTACGGCGCGGGTGCAAGAATCTTGATGCCCTTTTCGCCCTTCATGACCTGACGGTCAAAGTTGCGCTGCCACGAGGTATAACCGGCAACATAGGTTGCCTCCGGCTTCTGCATCGCAATGAGCAGCGTGTTGTTGAAGGAATAGTTGTAGAACTTGGACATCGTGCGGAGATATTCCTTGAACCGCTCGGATTCAAAAAGCTCCTTGATGCCCTGTTCCAGCTTGTCCGTGATTTCGCGGACTTGCTGTGCATTTTTGTTTTCAGCCATCTCAAACCTCCATTTCTTATTTGCTTTTGGGCGAAGAAAACCCCGTCTGGGATTTGCTCAGTAAACGAGCCTTTACCTCAGACGGGGTTTCTCTGCGTGTCATTCGACGATGGAATATGTTGTCTTCCTTCTCCCATTCAATCAGCCGGTCAAACATCTCCGGATAATTTGTGACCATGTGCAGCAGCTCCGAGTCACTGGCGTTGGGACAGAACCAGCAGCCGTTCCTCCGGCAGTGAGCGTAGATTGGAGAGAGCAGCCCGTGTTCCTGACAGAGCTTGTAGGCGTCAACCTCAGTCATGCCATGCTTGGCAAGCAGACTGACATTCTTCACACCGTCCAGACGCGCAAGTCGTTTTGGTTCATCCTCCGCGATGCCGACATAGCTCACAGTGTCCGGTGAGAGTGCGGCATTGTACTTGCGGACTGGCGGGATTTTGCAGTCACGATTGACTGCACACATACCAGCCCATGCAAAGCCGCGAACCTCGCCCTTGTGCGGTCCGCGGGTGATGACATGATGGAACACCTCATCGTAGGTCTTGTCCGCGTGGAGAATGGTAAACTTGATGCCCAGCTCCTTTTCGCAGAAGGGCTTGAGCCGGTCATAAATGAAGTCCCGGTGTTCCGGGACTTCGCCGCTTGTGTCTTTGTCGAACATGACCTCACTGAAAACCGCCTCGTCAAGCGGCTCATTGTGCTGTGCAGCCAGCAGGAGCGTCGCTACGCTGTCTTTGCCTCCGCTGCATGAAGCAACATACTTTGGGCGGGTCATCGATCAAACTCCATCTTGAAGCTGACGTATTTGCCGCCGCTGTCATCCAGCCGGATCACCGCATCGTAGAGCTGAGGCTTCTTCGGCGTGTAAAGCCCGGTCACGCGGCACCAGCCCTTGTCCAGCAGCTCCTTTGCAATCTTCTTGGTCAGCTTCTTTTTCTTGCTGGAAAAGAACTTGTTGTCTTCCCACAGGCAGAAGGAGCATTCCTTGTTCGAGCAGTAGAAATTGCCCTTGCCGACGTAGACCGGAGAGCCGCAGCGGGGACATTTGCCGATTTCCTCCTTACCCGTGCCGAAACGCTGGGCTTCGGCATCGGAGAGGAAGGGATAGGCTTTCACGAGATCCCCGGTCATCCGGACAATGCCGCTGAGGAAGGCGTCCGCATCTGCCTTGCCGCGTTCAATCTCCATGAGCGTGTTTTCCCATTCCGCCGTCATTGCGGGAGATGTGATCTGTTCCGGCAGAACACAGACAAGGTTGCAGCCGTCCTTCGTGGGAATGAGGGATTTGCCTTTGCGCTCTGCAAAGCCGGATTTCACCAGCTTTTCAATGATACCGGCGCGGGTTGCAGGTGTGCCGAGTCCTTTCTTCTCGGTGTCATCGTCGAACTGATCGTTTCCGGCAGTCTCCATTGCAGACAGGAGCGTGTCTTCCGTGTACTGCTTCGGAGGCGTCGTGAAGTGTTCCGTAACGCTGGCGGACACATTATCCAGAACATCGCCCTCATGGACTTCGGGCAGGGACTTCATGGGATCGTCCTTTTCCTTCGTCTTGAGAGATGCCTTAAACAGCTCTTCAATGGCTTTCCATCCGTTTTGAACGACGGTCTTGCCCTTGGCTTTGAACTCGTAGCCCTCGCAGGAGAGCGAGATCTGCGTTTCTGCGTAGGTGTGCTTCTCGCCGGTCGCACACAGAAGGCGCATCCCGATAAGATTGAGGATTTTCTGCTCCGACTGAGGAAGCGCCGAAACATCCTGCTTTTCAAGCTGGACGGTCGGGAGAATGGCATGGTGATCTGTGACCTTGCTGTTGTCGGTTACGCGGGCAATGTCCGGAGTGACCGAAACGCCGGAGAAAAGTGGAAGCTGGCGGCAGACAATAGAAATGACCTGACGGGCGGTGTCTTCCATATCGTCCGTGATAAACTGACTGTCCGTGCGCGGATAGGTCAGGAGCTTCTTTTCATAGAGCGTCTGAACGAGATCGAGCGTCTGCTGGGCGGTAAAACCGTAGTATCGGTTTGCCTCGCGCTGCAAGGTGGTCAGATCATAGAGCTTCGGAGGATTGACGGTCTTCGTTTCCTGCTTGAGAGAAGAAACGACGGCTTGCTTTTTCTCGCAAGCCGCCGCAATCTTCTTTGCTTCCTCTTCGGTTTTGACCTTTTCCAGATCGGCGGTCAGATCGCCCTTGCCGACATGGACGTTGAAATACTTCTCCTTTTGGAACGTGGAGATTTTCCCGTCGCGCTCCACCAGCATTGCAAGGGTCGGCGTCTGGACGCGCCCGACCACCAGTTTCTTGTGATAAAGCGTGGTGAACAGGCGGGTGCCGTTGATGCCGACAATCCAGTCCGCCTTCGAGCGGCTGAGTGCCGCTTCATAGAGGCGGTCATATTCCTTGCCGTCCCGGAGATGGTTGAAGCCTTCGCGGATGGCGGAGTCCTCCAATGAGCTGATCCACAGACGCTTGAAGGGCTTGGTGCATCCGGCTTTGTTGTAGACCAGCCGGAAGATCAGCTCACCCTCGCGTCCTGCATCGGTTGCGCAGACCAGCTCGGCGACGCGCTTGTCCTTCATGAGAGCGGACAGCACCTTGAACTGCTGTGCTTTGTCCTTCGTGACCTCAAACATCCAGCTTTCCGGAACAATGGGCAGATCGTCATACCGCCACTTGGCATACCGCTCATCGTAGGAGCTGGCGTCTGCCAGCTCCACCAGATGACCGAAGCACCACGAAACGATGTAATTGCCGCCCTCCATATAGCCGTCCTTTCGGGACGTTGCGCCCAGAACCTTTGCGATGGACTGGGCAACGCTGGGCTTTTCAGCAATGACTAAGATCAATCCTCATCACCGTCCGTTTCCTCGTCTACCACAATTTGCGGCTCTTCATCCTCGTTGATGTACGGCTCTTCCTCGTAGCCTTCATCGTCGAAGAAGTCCAGATCCTCGTCCTTGGGCTTTCTGCCCTTGACGAACTTGATGTAGTAATACGCCGCGCCCGCAGCTCCAACAAGGACGAAGACGATAAGAACCATACCGACATTGGATTTCTTTTCGGGCTTGGGAGCAGGAACGTCGGTTTCTGCATCCTTGTCCGGCTCAGGTGTAACGGGGGCTGTGCCGGCGCATTCGCTCATGTTGGTCTTGCAGACCGGGCAGTCGGTGTTGACCTGACCGGCAGCGCATTTCTCTTTGCAGTTACAGGTGGTCAGCGCAGCCGCAGTATCTTCATCCAGCAGTGCAAGCAGATCGCTCTCATCGACCATGTTGAGGAAGTACGTCTGATACTGTTCCTCATCCTCGTTGATGGGCGCATCGTAGTCGATGACAATGAAGAAGGTGTTGCCGTTCTTCGTCTGGACAGTGATGAACTGCTTGTTGGTTGCCTTGTCATAGAGCAAGTCGCGGGTGTAGGCGTTACCCTCATCGTCAATCGGCTCACCCTTCGGCTTTTCCGGCGCGGGAGTGACTGCGGGCTGCTGTTCGGGCTGAGTTGCCTCCGTAACGGGAAGGTTCTGCTCGGTATCATCGGCGTAGGCAAACGCCGTGACAGAGAAGCAGGACAGAACCATGACGCAGACCGCAAGGATGGTCAGAAAACGAAACTTCTTACGCATTGTCGATTACCTCCGTATTTTCAGCGGGCTTGGTGCCGCTCTTCATGGAAGACAGGAACACCATGATCTGATCCTTGTCCATCACCATAGAGCGCACGGTATTGATGATTTCAAGGTTTTCCAGCTCCGTCTTCTTGTCGTACAGCTCCTTGAGCTGTCCTTCAATTTCGGACTTCTTCTTTTCAGCCTTCTCAATGTCGGAGAGGACTTTCTGATACTTGGGATTCATGCAAAACTCCTTTCTTTTAATAGGCGGGTCTTCCGAAGGCGTAGAAATGCTGCTGCCAATAGGAAGAGTTGATGGATGTGTACTGAATGGGATCGCCACAGTGAATCATGACGCCATCACCGACGTAGATTCCGACGTGGGACACACCGGGGGTGTCATACGTCCCGACGAAAAAGATAAGATCACCGGGCTGTGCATTTGCCTTTGAAACCGGCGTACTGATGTTGTAAAGCCCCTGTGCGCCCAACCGCCCGGTATTCACAAGTCCGCTGTTTGTGAGAACGTAGCTGACGAAGCCGGAGCAGTCGAAGGACGTGTCGGGATTGGAGCCGCCCCACACATACGGATAGCCGAGATACTTTTCCGCCTCGGTAATCAGCGCTGCAAACTTCTCGTCGTTCAGGTATTCCGGGTTGACATCGTAGTCGGCGGGAGGATTGGTGATGTACTTGTCCACATAGGGAGAGTCACCGAACAGATCCTCGCGGTTGCCCAGCACCGACATATACGTTGCGTACATGGAGAGCTGTTCCTGAGACATGATGTAGACCGGGACGTGGGAGAGATTGAAGTTTTCGAGCTTCACGTTGCAGATGTAGTAGTCATACGGGACGCGATAGGTTTCCGTGTGCGTGTTGCCGTCTGCGTCCGTCCATGTGTCGGTCTCCGTGCGGTATCTGGTTTCAACAAAGACCTCTTCGGTGAGGATATACTGCTTTTCAAACAGCATTTGGAGCGTACCCTGCACCTCATCCAGCGTGAACTCGCCCTCATGGAGAGCCGAGAGAATGGAGATCAGCACATAGGGGTCATGCTCAATATCGTCCAGATCGAAGTGATACTCGTCGTAGCTGTGAGTGCTTTCGTAGGTGTCGAGATAGCGTTGCAGCTCCTGCTCCATCCGGCAATACTGCGCCTCCGCACCCAGCATCGCGTCATCCTCGCTGAGATAAGAGGAAGCGATAACCGACGAGCCGGTAGAGGTGAGCATCGAACACGAGCTGATACCAGCACCGAGCAACACGAGAAGGGCAATTCCGACGCCGATCCAGATGAAGACCTTCTTGTTCTTCTCAAAGAACTCCTTGATCTTGTCGGACACCTTTTCACCGAGCTTCTTGCCGGTATTCTTTGTGGCAGTCCCGGCAGTCTGAGAACCGGCATTTCGAGCGGCGGCATATTCCTTCTTGATGTTCTGCTTCTGATAGTGCTTGTTCATGTTCTGCTTCTTCATCTCAGGATGCTCCTGCTGATTTCTCTCATATTGGAGCTTCGCATCAGCAGCATCCGCCTTGTGTTCCAGCTTAGAAACCTTCTCATAGGGCTTGTTGACGCTTTTTTCTCTGTGATGACTGAAATGCCTTGCGGCGGTCTCTGCGACAATCTCTGTTTTGTGCGCCCCCTCGACCGCCGAGTTTTCCTGCTCGACCTCATGGATTTTGCCGTGAATGCCGGAGGCGAGAGTGTCACCGACCTTGCGGACGGTTTTGTCTGCCTCGAATTGCAGCTTGCCCTTGCCCTTCGGCTTTTTCAGCTCATCCTCAAAATGAAGGCGGGTTTTGCCCTTGCCGGTTTCCTCATCAAAGACACGCTCTTTCTTGAGAACCTTGTGCGTGGGCAGCTTCTGGCGGGCAGCGTCCAGACGCTCATGCGCCTTTTCGGACTTCCTTTCGAGCTTCTGAATCCGCTTCGTGGGCGGGACGGCATCGTCCGAGACCGGCTTTGCGGAGGAAGTCTCTGCCGCTTGGGAGAGAACGGCATCCGCGTCAACGGCTTCAACCGCAGAGGTCTTGCGTAGCTTGTGCGTGACAACCGTTTCGGCAATCACCGTGCCGGTATGAGAAGAAACACCGTGCTGCTCCAAAACAGGAGGCTTGAACGGCGTTTCCGAAGGCAGCGGTTCGGGTACATTCTGGGGTAGAGTTTCTGTCCTTTTCTCTTCTGTGACAGACGTTTCCGAGGGCGGCTGTGTGTCGTTATCCTCGGCGTGTTCCGCCTGAAACTGACGCTGCTGACGGCGCATCTGCACCTTTTTCTGTTCCTCCGCAGAAAGAGCTTCGGAAGGCTCGACTGTCTCACCGGGCTTCACCAGCTCCGCATCTTCCAGCCTCTTTGACACACGCTGCTCGGTGCCAGCCGTCAGGTTTTCCTCAACCGCGCCTTCCCGCGTCATCCGCACGACCACCTTGTCACGGGCTTTGAGTTCCGGTTCCTTGGACATCAGATTTCACCTCCAATCCGCTTGTAGGCAAGCTCGGTGTATTCCGGGTTCAGCTCTACGCCTACAAAATGCCGCCCCATCTGCGCGGCAACCATGCCGGTTGTGCCGCTTCCCATAAAGGGGTCAAGCACAATGCCGCCTTCTGGACAACCGGCGAGAAGACAGGTTTCAACCAGCTTTGGAGGGTAGGCGGCATAGTGACCGCCTTTGAAGGGGACGGTGTTGATCTTCCAGACATCGCGCTTGTTGCGGAGCGGATTGATGTCACTGTCCTTGATCTCACCATGCTCGCGGGGGCGGTTGATGGACTGCGGCTGAGGCTGACCGGGAACGGGCTTTCCGTACTTGTTGCCGCCCCTCATGCCGCGCTTGAGACGTTCTGCCGTTGCAGAGGCAATCGGCTCGGAGATTGCCTTGTAGTCAAAGAAATACTTCTTGGACTTTGAGAACAGGAAAATATGCTCATAACAGCGGGCGCAGCGGTCTTTCACGCTCTCCGGCATGGGGTTATCCTTCATCCAGATGATGTCGTTGCGCAGATACCAGCCGGTATCGCGGAGGGCAAAAGCCAGCATCCACGGAATGCCGATCATATCCTTCGGCTTGCAGCCCTCAACCTTGTTGTTGAGAGCCACAGCCTGACCGTTTCTGCCGTAGGGGTTCTTCGGGTCAATGAAATCTCCCTGATTGCCCTTTCCAGCGTAGGTGTCCGAGATGTTCAGCCAGAGCGTTCCATCCGGACGCAAAACGCGCCTGACTTCGGTAAACACTTCCGTCAGGCGCGAGATATATTCCTTCGGCGTTGTCTCTCTGCCGATCTGAGCCTCCATGCCGTAATCGCGGAGCGCGTAATACGGAGGGGACGTCACACAGCAATGAACGGTGTCATCGGGCAGAGTTTTCAGGATTTTAAGGCAATCGCCGGTATGAATGATGTCAAGTTGTATGGTGGTGTACCTCCTGTTCTGTTGGATTTGCGTTTCCGTTGAAATGTTGGCTGTAAAACCCGATAACATTTCAATGGGCATCAATCGGAGTAATACTCGTCCGGCTCGTAGTCCTCGTCTTCCATGAAGTCCTCGTCGAGATCGTCAATCTCGTCCGCCCAACGGTCGAAGATTTCCTCTGCTTCCTTCGCCGCGTCGCGGTAGAGGCTCAGGCGGTTCTTCTCAAAGGCGGCAAAGGCGGGGACGAACTTGCCGAACTCGCGGATTGCCTTCACATCCTGCGTGCGCATATCTGCGACGCTCTGAATGATTTCGGACATTGTGAGCAGATCGTCGATCATCAGCTCATACTCGCCCTTGGGGATAGAAACGGTTTCATCATCCGCCGCGTCAGCGAAGGGGGTATTCTCATCGTTGTTGCTGCACTCAGAAACATCAACATTGAAGTAAAAGCCGATCATATCCACGGCTACTTTGGTCATAATCTGACGCGCTTCCTTGACCTTTTCGTCGATGTCCTCCCTCACATGGAGATAGGCGCGGTGATGCTTCTTGAGGTCGCTTTCCAGTCGGATCAGATCGGTCAGCTCCCACAGAGCCTTAAACAGCGCGGAGGTGTTCTCTCCGTATTCGATAGCGTCCGCGTAGGGAATGGTAATCATCTTGTTGTTCATATTCAAAAATCCTCCTTAGTTCTGTACGGTTTCTTCTAAACGGGTGGTCATGATACGGTAGAGCTGGGTGTCCTTCGGGAAATCGTCCTTGAAGGGAACGATGGTCGAGCCGTAGAAGATCAGCCCCTCACCGGCATTGGAATTGGTGATGTAGTTCTGCTGGCTGGGCGAGATGTTCAGCGCCTTCGAGAGAATCTGCCGGTCGCCGGACGCCTGATTCAGAAGGTAGACAAAATCCGAGTTTTCAAAAATGTTCTCCACCTCGCGGGAGGCAAGAAGATCCTTGACGTTCTGCGTGATTCCGGTCGGGATGCCGCCCCATTTTCTGAAACGCTTCCAGATTTCCACGCTGTACGCGGCGGTCTGTTCCTCTTTCAGCAAAAGGTGGAACTCGTCCATGTAGTAGCGCGTTGCCTTGTGCTGGGCGCGGTTGATGGTAACTCTGTTCCACACCTGATCCTGCACGATCAGCATACCGAGTTTTTTGAGCTGCTTGCCAAGTTCGCGGATGTCATAGCAGACAAAGCGGTTGTTGACATCCACATTCGTTCTGTGATTGAAGACGTTCAGAGAGCCGTGAACATAGATTTCAAGGGCAGTTGCAATGCGCTGTGCCTCCGGCTCCTTCTGATTTCTCAGAATGTTGTAGAGGTCTTCGAGGATCGGCATTTTCTCCGGCTTGGGGTCTGCAAGAAACTCCTGATAGACCATGCGGACACTGCGGTCAATGATGGTCTTCTCAACCGGCTGCAAGCCGTCCTTGCCGCCGACAATCAGCTCACACATAGAGAGGATGAAGTCGGATTTCAGCGTCAGCGGGTTTTCCTCTTCGGAGTAGTTCGTGTTGATGTCCAGCGGATTGATGTAATCCGTGCTGACCGGCGAGATGCGGATGACCTGACCGCCGAGCTTCTGCACGAGGGGAAAATACTCGGCTTCGGGGTCGCAGACGATGATGTCATCCTCTGTGATGAGGAAGGCGTTCGTCATTTCACGCTTGGCGGAGAAGGACTTACCGGAACCGGGCGTACCCAAGATCAGCCCGTTGGGGTTCTTGAGCTGCTTGCGGTCCACCATGATCATGTTGTTGGACAGCGCATTCAGCCCGTAGTAGAGAGCTTCGCCGCCCTGAAAAAGCTCCTGCGTGGTGAACGGCACGAAAACCGCTGTGCTGGAAGTGGTCAGTCCTCGTTCGATTTCCACCTGATTGACGCCGATAGGCAAAGAGGACATCAGCCCTTCCTCCTGCTGGAAGTCAAGACGCTTGAGCGCACAGTTATACTTTTGAGCAATGGCGGCGGTCTGGAACACCGCGTTTTCGAGCTTCTGGCGGTTGGTTGCCGTATTCATGATGAGGATGGTCACAAGGAACAGTCTCTCATTGCGGGTCTGGAGATCCTGCAACAGACGCTTTGCCTCACCGCCGAAGGTGGCAAGATCGGACGGGATGATGTCCATATCGTAGCCGGAGCGGACCGCCTTTTTCTGCTCTTCGATCTTCATCTTGTCGAGGTCGGTGATCTTCATCTTGATGCTCTTGATTGCCTTTGCCTGGTCAATCGTCCGGATATGAAAATTGACCGTGATGTTGCTGTCCATCTCAAGGAAGTCGGCAAGCATACGGTCATTGAGTTCCGGCGCGAGGATTTGGAGAAAGCTCACCGCACCGATGGTTCTGCCCATCTTGAAGCACTTGCCTTCACGGAAGTCAAAGGAAGTGGGCGCGATGAAATCCTTCGTGCTGAGTCCTGTCCGGGCAACCATGTCAAAGGAAAAGCGGAACGGCTCATTGGTGTCCATGTTGAATACGTCATGAAGCACTTTCAGCCGCTCGTAGCCGGACAGCGGCTCGGTTCTCACACCGAGGGTTTTGAAGTTATTGAGAATGTCGGTTTCAATGCGTTCGAGCTTCGGCTTTGCCGTGCGGAGGGAGTCCGCCTCAATGCCGAAGGTGATGTACTTCTTCTTGACCAGTCCGTTGTTGCCCTTGGTGAGCTGACTTTGCAGCATACCGGAATACTCGGAGCGGATGTCGTTGAAGGCGTCCTCCTGTGCCGGAATGTTGATGCGCTTGCGAAACTCATTGAGACTTGCCTTCTGATTGATGAAGGAGAGCTGGACAAAGATCGAGCTGTCAAAGTAGTTCAGGAAATCGCACCAGTTCTCGAAGATGGCAGTTTTGTCCTCGTTCTGCGCAAGCTGGTAGTTGATGTCCTCAAAGGCGATGGACTTCGTGTAGAGGCGGCTGTTCACCTTGCAGATACCGTCGCGGCACATTTCCACATAGGGAATGGTCTGCTGGGCGGACTTGCGGACTTTCTTTGCCTTCCTATCCTTTTTCTTCTGCATGACAATCCGCTTCTTTTCCTGAGCGGAAAGGGCATCGCCGTAAATGACGCCGTTTTTGACCGTCATCTTAGGCTTTGCCTTTGCTGTGCTGTTGTTCAAGCTGCAATTCCTCCTGTTCTTTGATTTTCTGCTGAATTTCAGCGTAGAGATTGTTTGTGCGATAGGGACGCACCTTGTCCCGGATAAACATGGACTGTACGATGTGGTACAGATACTTTTCGGCGGGCTGACCGTCCTTCTCGTAAAGCGCGAAGAAGATGAACGGGAGCATGATGACCACCATCAGCATTGCCGCCGTAGACAAGTCGAGATGTGCCTTCGCCAGAAAGAAGATCGGGACGCCGACTGCCGCAGCGACGGAAAAACAAATGAGCTGCCGCTTGGTCAGGTTGAACATGACCTTCGTTTTGACGCGGTTAAGATCCTTCGGGACCGGAACAAATGCCATTGACTGTTTCCTCCTTTCTAAGCTGCCTTTCGTAGCGCAGCTTCATTTGTGCGGGATATTGATCCTCCTTCGGCTGACGCTTGCCCGTCCAGCGAAGCCCACCCGCTTTGCCTTGACAGATCCAGCCGGAAGCCCGAAGGCTTGCACCGTTTTCGCTTTCCAGCGTGTAGGTGATGATGCGCTTATAGCCCATAGCCGCAGCAGCTCTTGCCGCCGCGCCGTAGAGAAAGCTGCAAGCGTTCTTCGCCCCGTTGGTGCATAGCCTTGTAACCTCCAATGTGAAGCCGTCATCCAGATACCGGCTGACGGGACGCCCGGCGATGATTACACCGACCAGCTCACCGTCTGCTTCACAGCCGATGGAAAACTTGTGACCGGCAACCGGCTTGTGATGCCGGTGATGCTTCCGGACATACTCGTTGGCGTCTCGAAGAGAGATAGGTCTTAGCCGCAGCATGGTGTTTCCTCCATTGGAAGATGTGCCGTGCATTCGACCTCGTTGCCCCAAACGTCCCAGCCTTCGGGAGACTGACGGGCAAAAAGCTCTACGCGGGGAAGGTCTCCCATGAGCCGAACAATGCGTTCCCGCGCTTCATCCGGCTTTTTGGAATGCTCTTCGATGTGGCTGAGGATGACCTGACGCACACCGGCGTCAACTCGCTTCGGGTGCCCCTTTGTGGCAAGGATGCAGATTTCGGCGTTCGCCCTTGTCCAATACCCCATGCCGGTGAAGAGATCGTCGTTCCTGCGGTTTTGCTTCACCCATACAAAAGCCACGGTCTTATAAGAAAAGCCCCATGCCGTCAGCACTTCGAGTGCTTCACAGAGGCACGGGAACGTGATCCAGAGGAACAGCGCGCAGTCCTTCGCAGCAAGCTCACCGACCGGAAGTGCCTTGATGTCCTCAATGCACATTGTTGGGTAGTGGCTTTCTGCCGACCGTCCCTGTCCCTTCTTGGAGTAAGTCCGATACGCCCAAGGGGGATCGGCGTAGATGATGCTGTACTTCTTCATGCTGCCGACCTCCTTAGTGCGCATGGAAAATGGATTTTGCGAGGCTTCCGGTCTTGAACAGGGAGAAGCACAAAATGACCGTGTACGCTGCCACAGAGAACAGAGCCGAATGAATGTTGTCTGCGATGATCATGCCGTTGATCAGCACTGCATAGATGCCGACGCAGACCATGATGAGAAAGCCCTGAAATGCCAGAGCGAACAAGCCTTTCAGATAGTTCGTGCCGATGCTGCCCCATTCGCGGTTGCTCATGGTCGCGATGGGAATAGGCGCAATGCTCACGGTGCAGTAAATCTCAATCATGCGCCCGTAGAGAATGACCGTAATGAGGATCGCCATGATTTTGAGGCACAAGCTGATCAGAAGAGTTTCTATCGACAGTCCGAGCAGTTCTCCGACGCCCATGTTCTCCATGCCGGTACGCATCTGCGCAATCGTCGAATCAATATCAATACTGGTGTTGCCGTGAATGACACCGGCTGCACCGGAAACCACGTTCTGCCCGATGTCGAATACTGCCATCACGATGTCAAACGTGTGTGTCACGAGATAGATCGCCACAGCCGCCTTGAAAAACCACTTGAAGAACATCCAAGTGTCCATGTCGTGAAGGTTGTTTTTCTCGGTGATCATGGAAATCAGCTCATAGCACAAAACAAAGGTGATGATAATACCAGCGATGGGGACTATCACGTTTTCGGATAGTCCCCGGATCATCTGGTACACGCCGCCGTTCCAGCCGGACGGTGTTTGCCCGACCTCGGCGGCAATCGTTCCCACCTTCTCGTTGACATCGGTGAACATATTGGTCAGGTTGCTCTCGATCCATCCGATCAGCATATCCTTGAGAGCCTGTTCGATCTTTTCTAAAATGCTGCCCAATATTTCACCACCCTTCGGTTAAGCTGGGCTTGCCGTGGATTAGCCGAACAAACCGGAGAGCAGGGGGATGAGGGTCGTGCCGATCAGCACCACACCGCCGCCAGCCATGAGCTGCTTGATACCCTGAGATTTAGCCGCAGGATTATCGTTTCCGTAGCCTTCCATGAGGTTAATAACACCCCACACTGCGAGACCCGCACCGAGGGCGATAACAAGCGTCTGGAGAACCGTAACTGCCTGATTGATAAATGCCATACTGAATTTCCTCCTTAAATCGTTGGTGAATTGTGAGGGGCGAGTGCCTTTTCCAGCACCCGCCCCGATGGTTACTTCTGCGCGGCTGCCGGATTAACCGAACAGACCGGAGAGCAGAGGGATGAGGGTCGTGCCGATCAGCACCACGCCGCCGCCAGCCATGAGCTGCTTAATGCCCTGAGATTTAGCCGCCGGATTGTCGTTGCCGTAGCCTTCCATGAGGTTGATAACACCCCACACCGCGAGACCGGCACCGAGGGCGATAACGAGCGTCTGAAGAACCGTGACAGCCTGATTGATGAAAGCCATAGATTTTCCTCCTTGATTTGAAAAAGATTGGTTGTGTATTTTTGAAAATGGGCATAAAAAAAGAAGCCCCGTCGCTGTTCTGCTTTGGGAGCCATCAGGCTTTACCCACTGCGCAGTGCAGCGACGGGGCTTTAATCCGCTTCGACCTCGCCCATATCATAGAGGTCGAATGTGTCATCGGGCTTGACTACCAGCTTGTGCTGCCGATACTCCTCGATGTCAAAGGCGTTCCGCTTGTCGTAGTCGGAGAGCTGCCGGTACTTTGGATGCTTCGTAATGTCGTATTTGTTACTGAGAAAAGGTCTCACGCCTCGAAGCTGCAAAATACACTTGGCTCCGTCCATGACGGCGATCTCATCCTGAGACATCAGTTCCTTGCCGGTTTTCTGGTAATTCAAGCCGTAGGAGTTGTTGCTGGAACGGGTTTCTGAGGTGTTGTAAAGGTCGATTGTCTCCTTGCCCAGCACCTCGCTGATTTCCTTGAGGGTCGATTTCTCCTTGCCACCAAGAAAAAGTGTGCAGTCGCAGTTGCCCGTGATGGTGTCCGCCGCGTCCTTGTAGATGGTCTTGAGCTGAGACTGGGACTGCAAGATGATTGACGCCGAGATTTCCCGGCTTCGGATGGTGGCGATGAGCTTATCAAACTTCGGGATTTGACCGATGTTCGCAAACTCATCGAGCAGACAGCGCACATGAACGGGAAGCCGACCGTTGTAAACGTCATCTGCTTTATCGCACAAAAGGTTGAAGAGCTGGGAATACATGATTGCCACGACGAAATTGAAGGTGTCATCGGTATCGGAAATGATGACGAACAGCGCCGTCTTCCGGTCTCCGATGGTGTCCAGCTCCATCTCATCGTAGCTCATCAGTTCCCGCAGCTCTGCGATGTCGAAGGGCGCAAGCCTTGCACCGCAGGAAATCAGGATCGACTTCGCGGTTTTGCCAGCCGCCAGCTTGTATTTGCGGTATTGCTTGACCGCAAAGTGGTCAGGATCGCGGGCTTCCAGCTCATCGAACATGACATCCACGGGGTTCTTGAAGGTCTCATCGTCCTCTCTGGCTTCTGAGGCATTGATCATTTCGAGCAGGGTAGTAAAGTTTTTCTCGTGGTCGGGTGCCTCGTACCAGATGTAGCCGATGAGAGCTGTGTAGTAGAGCTTTTCCGCCTTTACCCAAAAATCTTCGCCGGACTTATCGCCGTCTCCCTTCGTGTTGACGATGATCGTATTGACCAGCTTGAGGATGTCCTTCTCGCTGCGGATGTAGCTAAAAGGGTTGTAGTGCATGGATTTCCGGAAATTGATGGTGTTCAGCGACTTGATGACATAGCCGCCCTTTTCGAGCATCTTGCCGCACTCCACCAGTACCGTACCCTTCGGGTCAGTCACAACATAGCTACTGTGCATCTGCATCAGGTTCGGCTTCACGAAAAAGCGTGTCTTACCTGAGCCGGAACCGCCGATGACAAGGATATTTTTGTTGCGGGCGTATTTCGGCTGCTTCGGGCGGCTGTTCATGGTCAGGAACTCCGTCTGCGTCAGAATGACGTTGTTGGAGAACTCCGGGTCCATGTACGGCTTGATGTCCTTTTCGTTTCCCCAGCGGGCAGATCCGTATTCTTCGCCCTGCCGTAACTTCTTGCGATTCTTGCCTTTGACGTAGACCGCCAACTTGAGCAGCGCACCGGCAATCAGACCGATGAGCAGATCGACGGGCTGAAAGCTGGGCAGCGGATTTGCGAAGGCTGTGCCGAACACGGCAAAACCGTTTGTCAGCTTGTCGATGAACTCTGTGCCGGGTGCGAGACGGAACACGGCGGCGATCTTATCTGCAAAGTAGAAGGCGAAGATATACGGAAGGTTCAGAAGAACGAGCTTCTTCACATCGGGTTTGTTCACAGCTCCACACCCCGATCCTTGGTTTTGACCTTGACCTTCTCCTTGTGCTGCGCCTTGCTCTGAGCTTTCTCCTGATCCAGCTTGTGCCGGATGGACGGCTGTTCCTTCTGCTTGACGGTTTTGGCGGAGAACTCCTTGAACGCGGCGGTCATAACATCAACGTCCCGTCCCTTGAAGAAGACAAGATAGCTGGGCGGCTCAACGGAAACGTCCTTCTTGAGCGCAAAGTCCAGACCGTATTTGCTGGCAGTCCGCTCAAAGGACTTGATGTTGCCGTCCGTCACTTCGATGTTGGAGATGGCGGCGTTCTGGCTCATCAGATGCTTGATGGACTGCTTGCCGCGATAGGCTTTGGGCTGCTGCATCTGCTTCTGTGCCTTCTCAATTTCCTGAACGAACTTGTCCAGCGCCTTTTTCAGTACCTCGGCAGAGATTTTGCCGCCCTTGATCATGATTGCAACAACTTTGGTGTTGACTTCATCCTGCATTGCAGTGATACCTCCTTTCCTTGGAATGATTGTGGGAATGCTGCATCAGCTAAGGCGGCACAATCCGGCGATAGATGATTTTCATTTGCAATGTCCTCCTTTCCGAGCAATGCTCACGATGGTATTCAATAAAAAGTATCTTCACAAAGGCTATAATCGTAGGTCTTGGGCTTCTTTGACTCTGCTGATCTGTCCTGCCCGTAGAAATCATGGTTGACAAGCGCAGAGTAATAATTGTCTATCGTCAGAGAGGCGTTATACAGAGCGGTCAACAGGTACGCCCGGATATTGCGGATGTCTGACGGATTCTTGTTCATTGCTTCCAGAACGTACTCAATGTGGCTGCTATTCAGTTTGAGAAAGCGGGACTTGACCACTTGCTGCGGCATATCCTCGCCGTTGATACGGATGGTCGGAGCGGTAGAGCAGACAGCATCCAGCATGATGTCCATGATCTCCCGGAAGCGGTCTTTATCGAACTTCGGATCCTGACAGAGAATGTCGTAATCAAGATTCTCTTTGATAATCTCTTCATACTCGCTTCGCTCATCCATCCTGTCCATCCCATCAAGATTGATGGATTGATAGTTCTTTGAGAGAGTATTTCTTTCTTGGGTAATTACTTGATTAGTATTTATTTGTGCGGACTTATCCCCGCGTGGATTATCCACATCTGGCTTCTCCACACATGGATTTTCCGTGTGTGGCATTTCCTGTTCTGGCGTGGACTCCTGCGGCTCTTCGTATATCTCAAAGATTGTACTGCTCATCCTGCCTTTACCGTCTCTCTGCCGGTGCCTGACGAGGTAGCCGTGTTTTTCAAGCTCACGAAGCGCGGAGAGAATGGCATCCGGACCTTCCTTGCAGATTGCGGAAAGTCCCTTGGTGGAGAACTTCCAGCCGTCATTGAATGAGAGCATCTTTGAGAGAAGCCCGACTGCCTTGAGTGACAGGCTCTTGTCGCGGAGGTGAAAGTTCGCCATGACCGTATAGCCGCGATTCTTGTTTACGCGATAGACTGCCACAGAAATCACCTTGCCATCTTGGGAAGCAGCTCTTCGGCGCACTTTTTCTGGAACTTCACTCGGATGACCTCCTTGCCCTTCGGCGTGAAGTAGGTCTGAGAACCGGTGTAGCAGTACGTCACGAAATCGCGGACGATGAACAGTCCGGCATTGCTGTCCTTGTTGTAGGGAAGAAGCTGCCCGGAGGGAGAGCGGAACAGGTACTTCTCCCTGAGAAGAAACTGGACGAACTTGCGCTCCGGGATTTTCAGTTCCTTCGCCGTCGTTCGGATATTGGTGCAGTCATCCGGATTGATGAAGGCGTCGTAGTAATCAGCTTTAGGCTTCGCTGTGTTCAGCTCACACTCAAGAGCCTTCACACGATTCTTTTCCAGAATCAACGCCTGAGCAAACTCCACAATG
The DNA here is from genome assembly GCF_017377535.1 of Faecalibacterium sp. Marseille-Q4137. Lineage (NCBI taxonomy): Bacteria > Bacillati > Bacillota > Clostridia > Eubacteriales > Oscillospiraceae > Faecalibacterium > Faecalibacterium sp. Marseille-Q4137. The sequence goes on along the minus strand of NZ_JAFREK010000007.1, from coordinate 6,554 downwards.
ACCGCCGGTTCCTTCTGAATACGTTCCAGAAGGGAGTCCGTCATGTAGCCGCCTGTCTTGCGGATGGTGGGGACAACTTCATCGAACAGCCAGTGTTCAAACTTCTCAGCAGCAGGGAGTTTGCTGTGAACAATCAGTCGGTAAACATCGCCCTCCGGTATATAGGAAAGGGACTGCATACCACCGCTTGTAAGGGTGTCCCGTTTTAGGACACCCTTGCAGTGATCAATAATTGCCTTTCCGGGTCGGGCATATCCAAGTGCTTTCGCAATATCTGAACCGCAGAACAGGAGTGTTTCCCCTTCGAGGATCGTTCGCACCTCACCGAACTGTTCATTCTTGAAGACTTCGATTTTGTTATCCATGACTGACTTCCTTTCCGGCAGCAGATGTGCCACTTTGATTTTTGAGGGTTGAAACGGGATTGCAGCAGTAAGGACACTCTGCAAACACGCAGGATTGATATTTCCAGTGAGGACGGTGAAAGCGGCAGCTTCGGCACTCAGGGAGAATGCCATCCGCGCCGCTGTCAAAATGCTCAAAGCCGGGTGTGGTCTGCATCAGCAATTCCAGTGCTTGCAGATCACCGGCTGTCATGCGTTTCATACTTAAAAACTCCTTTCCTTCGCCGCATCGCCAGCAAATATTCCGGCTTTTGGGCAACAAAAAAAGAGGGTTTGCTTCTTACTCCAAATTGGAGAAGAAACAAACCCTCTTCGTTTACGATGTAGTTCAGATTATTTCTCGGATGGTATGAATGACACCGAGCAGCAGCCCGATGAAGAAGGCAAGTCCTCCGATAAGACCGCCTATGATTAAGTTCAATGCGAAGATGCCGACTGAGCCGGAGATGCCGTAGCCGCTGGGAACGAGCCAGAGGCACATCCTCCGGATGCCGAACGGTAATCCAACGCAGATCCACATAAGAAAGTAGTCGCATACGCCGTCAGGCATATAGATCGGCTTGAGAAATGACGCGAGGCAGAACGCAAGCGCGATTGGAAGCAGAACCTCCTTCAAGAAGACTTTGATAGCACCCACTATATCCTCCTTCTGCCGGAAGTGTGCAGCAGCACCCTCCGGCTTGCTTGATTATTGTGAAAGTCCTTTGTTTTCGGTCAAAAAAAGAAGGGACTAAGCCAGAATGCCTTGGTTTTCAAGGTCTTTCTGATTTAGTCCTATTATCGCACAATAATCTTTCGTGACCACAAGGTTTATCTGCCTGCGCTCGATGGCTTTCAACATCCGTTTCAGGTCGGGGCGCTCCATGTTCAGCCCCGTGTAGCCATCATCCTGATAGACTGCAACAACCTCCCATCCCTGCTTTTCGCAGTAGGTTTCCAGCATAGCCCGCTGGTTTGCGATACTGGCGCTCTCCCCGTCAAGGTCATCGTCCTTGGAAAGCCTGCAATAGATAGCCGCCCGGAAGCTGCTTGCCAGTACCATGTCCATGCCTGCATATTCAAATCCGTTCATCATAACCGTTACCCGCACAATCCAGACGGAACACGGTCACTCTGAACCTTGTCTTTATTATATCCTAAATCTTGCTTTTTCGCAAGATATTCTTTATCCTCTCTCTGGCTGTATTTCTGTGCAATCAGGCTCACGAAAACGTCCGTAGCGTCCAGTTCGCCGTCAAATACCGTTGTGACATGGATTTCAGTTTTGCTTTTTGCCATAGGCAGTTACCTCCATAAATGAAATAAGCCAGACAGGAGAAGGTCGGCAACGAAGTCCGGCAACGGGCTTCAAAAAACCTCGAAAACAATCTCTGTCTGGCGGTTTGGTTATTTATTACTTTTTCTTTTATTTTTCTGTTGCTTTGGTTGTCAGAGGGGAGAAAAGCCCGCAGTTACGGGCTTTTTCCCGGCAACCGGCCCGGCAACGGGATAGCAACGGGGTCGGCAACCGGCTGTGATTTCCCCGGATTTTTCAGAAGGGAAGCTCCATCTGCTCCGTGACTTCCACAAATCCGTCCGGCGTTTTTTCACGCCCGTTGTCAGCGCCCGTTGCCGGGGCTTCCCGTTCCCAGCCCTTCTGCCTGCCGTACCCTTCAAATATCCGGGGATTGGAGAAATACTTCCATCCCGTGATACCGTGGTTCATGATGTCGTTGACTTCCCGGATTTCCCATTGTTTCGGCTCGTCAAAGGGGCGGTTCAGGGCTTCCCTGAAAAGCTGCTTGGAGCATACGGCGCTGCCGGTGTAGCGGTCAAGGTACGCCTGTATCATCCCGGCCTTGGTGTCCTCCGGCATAAAATCCCGCTGGTGTTCTTTGAGGTACTGTATCATTTCGGGGGTAAAAGACAGCTTAAAATCGCCGCTTTTGTAGGTTGTCATGGCTTCCGCCCATACCTGTTCGATATAGGCTCTGGAAGCGGCTTCATCGTCCAAAATGTGTACCTCGGCCCGTTCGGGGTAGACCATGACCGGCAGGAAGCGCCGGTTCCCGGAACGGTCAAGGGGCAGGAAGTCCAGCGCATTGGAAGTGCCGCCGAACACGCATTGCCGCAGCCTGTCCTCCGGGTGGGTTTCGTAGGGGATTTTATAGACCTCCTTCTGGCGGCTTAAAAATGACTTGATTTCCTCTATGCTCTTGGCGTTGGCGGTGGCAATCATCTCCGACATTTCGATAATCCAGTGGCCTTGCAGCTTGCGGTACACGTTATCATCGTCCAGCTTCCGCAAATCATCGGAAAACCACTCGTCTTTTACGGCCAGCAACCGGAAGAAGGTGGACTTCCCGGCTCCCTGACCGCCCACCAGACAAAGCATGACCTCAAATTTACAGCCGGGGCAGAACGCCCGGTGGATGGCTCCCAGCAGGAACAGCCGCAGCGATTGGAAGGTGTAGTTGTCCGTGTCGGCTCCCAGAAAGTGCCGCAGGCAATAGCGGATACGCTCTTTCCCGTCCCATACAAGGCCGCTTAGGTAGTCCCGGATGGGGTGGTAGCTGTTGGCGTCTGCCGCAAGATCGGCGGCGTCCGCTATCTTTTTCTCGCTGGTCAGGCCGTAGGTCTTTTCCAGATACAGCCGGATATATTTCATGTCCGTGTCGGTCATGGCCTTGCTGCCGGTTCTGCGTTTCCTGCCAATGGGCTTTAGAAGGTCAATGCGCTCGGTCAGGAGATTTTTCGCAACCGCCCCGGAAAGTTCGGGGTCATACTGGAATACGGTCAGGCAGTTTTGAATACTGTTCCGCACGCCGCCTTTCTCGGTGCTTTCCAGCATGGCCTTTACTTCCTCAACGTTCCGGGGTGGCGGGGCTTCTTGTATGGTCTGTTCTACGGCCTGCCGCAGTTCTGGCGGCAAGGTCTGCCATTCTCCGCTCAAGGTTCCTCACTTCCTTTCCGTAGCTGGCAATCAGGGTAGCCTGTTCCTCCATGTCGGAGAACAGCAGCACATCCAGCAGATATTCCACATGGGATTGTTTCTGCAAGGCTTCCACGAAAAGCGGGTGCCATTCTTCCTCCGGCGTCTTGGGGGCATAGTCCCGCTTCCAGCGGCGCAGCAGATTGTGATAGTCGGACAGTACCCGGAAGCAATACCGCTCCATGCGCTTGAATTGCTGCTCCGGGCTTTCCTGCCGGGGCTGGGGGCGGCGGCTCCTGCCGGGTGGCTCCCTGTCCTCATAGGGGATGGAGAAGTCCTGCGCGAGCATGAGGGCGGCTTCCCTGGGGCTGACATTTTCCAGACGGGAAACAAAGTCAATCACATCCCCGTCTGCCTGACAGCCGAAGCAATGGAAGCGCCGGTCAACCTTCATGCTGGGGTTTTTATCGTCATGGAAGGGGCAGACGCACATCCCATTTCTCCCTACCCGGATACCGTAATGCTCGGCGGCCTGCCAGGTGGTAACAGACTGCTTCACGGCTTCAAATACGTTCAATAGGCAAATCCTCCTGAAATAAGAAAAGCGCCTGCCATTCTCACAAAGAAAAGGCAAGCGCCTGATTGGTTAAAGTTCCATATCCTGTTTTTGCTGGCGGCGGGGCTGCTGGCGTTTCTGTTCTTCCCGCTGTTTTACGCCCTCAATCTTCCAGCTTAATTGTTCGTTGATGGACGGCTTCTTTCCCGGCTCCGGCACAACCCGGCGCTGGTCGGGCGGCAGTACATGGTTTATCCAGTAGCGCACATCCCGCAGCAGCTTCATATCCTCCTGAACCGCCTGCAAGCCCTCATTCTTTTCCGACAGTTCCCCGGAAAGCTGCTCCCGTTCCTTCTTCAACTCTTTCGTATCGTATGGCAGTTCCTCCTGATGGCCTTTGAAGAAACGCTTGGCGGCAAGGTAGGCGTCCAGTTCCTCCCGGTGTTCGGCGGCAAACTTCTCCTTCCGTGTTTTCCAGCCGATGGAAGCGTATTTCTTGTAAACTTCCTTGTAGGCTCCGTGGTTGGCGATATGGGAAAGGGTGGTGTCGATGGCCTTTATCCGGCGTTCCGATTTTCGGATGTCGGTCTTGGCGGAAAGTATCTCCCCGCTGACCTTATCCAGATAGGCGTCAAGGCTCTCCACGGTGGAGATCTCTTTCTGCCGCAGGAAATCAAGGGCTTCCATGACCTTGTTGAAATCGCCAACAGTGCCTTTCAGCTTCCCCTTGGAAGTCCAGCCGGTGCGTTCCTCGCTCCGCATATCCAGATACCGGGAAAGCAGTTCGGGGATGGTCGGCTCCTTGGCCTGTTCCAGTGCTTCCAGCAGCGCCGCCTTTTTCTCTTTCAGGCTGGACAGCCAGCCCTTTAAGCTGCGTACCATCTGCCGGATAGACTGCATGAGGGAATTGGCGGCTTTGATGTCCCGGTTCAGGTTGCCGATGTTGGTCTGTATGCCTTTCCGTTCCAGATAGCTGACCGCTGGCCCCATGTGGACGGTGGGGATTTTATCAATCCCCTGTCGGGCATAGGAGCGAAGGTCAAGGCGCTCCGGGCTGCCGATGGCTTCCAGATAACGGTTCGCCGTATCAGCCCAGCCCTGCCGCCATATCTCCCCGTACTTCTGGTCGTTCCAGTCCACGGTGTCCTCTTTGTGGCTTTTCCAGTTCCCGGACGGGAGCCGGATACGCTCGCCGTTCTCGTCAAGGTCGTAGACCTTCCGGCTCTTGGGGAGCCACCTGCCCTGTTCGTCCATCCCCCGCATGGTAAAGAGGATATGGGCGTGGGGATTTCCGTCCCCCTTGTCATGGATGGCAAAGTCGGCAATCATGCCTTTGGAAACGAAAAACTCCCGGCAGTAGTCCCGGATAAGGTCGGCTTGCTGCGCCGGGGGAATATCCCTCGGTATGGCAAGCACCAGTCTCCGGGCAAGCTGGGAGTTCCATTGTTTCTCGATGGCTTCGGCGGCGTTCCACAAGGTATTGCGGTCTGCGTACTCCGGCGGGGCATGGGGCGGCAGCATGATTTCGGTGTGGACGACTTCGCTTTTATGGGAATAGTATTTCTGCTTCTGGTCGTATTCGGAAAACAGCCGTTCCCCGCTCTGGTAGGCGGCGGCAGCGACAGCAGACTGGCGCTTGCTGCGCTGGACGATTTTCAGGTCAAAGTGCGGGCATGGTGGCATGACGGATTGTGACCTCCTTTCTCCCGGCGTCCGGGCAAAGAAAAAGCAGGAAACCGTTCCATGATTTCCTGCTCGGTGGTGCCGCCGATGGGCGGCTGGTATTCAGTTTTGAAAGTTCGGGTCAGGGTGGCCCGATGATGGGATATTTTGCAACTCAAAATTCCTATCTCAAATCAAAAAGAACGCTTTCATAGTCCTTTACGAAATACTTTATATTAGTACGTCCTTTCTGGATAATTGTGTGGCCTTCTGCTTCCAGCCTTTCCTTTTGTGCTTCTATACCGCCGGGATATTTTGCGTTCAATTCTCCGTTTGCCTTTAAGGTTCGCCAATACGGGGTTTCATCTTCGGAACGCTGGTAACTCGCCCATGCTGCAATAGATACAAAAATTCCTGCTGTGATAGGCTCTGTGAAATCCGCTCCATTCAGTTCGGCAAAATATTCACGGATTTTTCCGACAGTGATTACTTTGCCATAAGGAATTAGTTTCATCACCTTATCATAGTCGATTGGTGGGGCAAAGTACATTCTGCTTCCGCCATATTTCTCAATGCTTTTCTGGTCGGTAATGGTCTGAAATTTAGGCATATCCTTGCTATCGTGCAACATGGCATTAAAATCTTTTTTATCCTCATTCGCCATCTCTCAACACCTCCTATCGTAATTATAGTGGAGCAGACTATTCCATGCAATGAGACGGTTTGAAAATAATCTTGAAAATGTAATTGTGATTGGCTTTGGATAAACTTGTTGGCCGGGAACAGCTTGCAGCGCAAGGTGTTTCCGGTCAGCAAGTCCACAAAGGGGTAGCTGGCGGCAGCCAGCGCAGGGGAAGTGTAGCTTCCCCTGTGATGATTGGAACAGATTGAAAATCTGCGGAAATCATCTGCTCCCTGCAAGGGGCTTCCGGCAGGACGCAACGCACCGGCTTGACCGGTGTATAGTTGCGCCCTCTTTCAGAGGGGCAGTCCACGGGTTGCGGCTCTGAAAGCGATTATG